>JANPGL010000698.1:0-5720 GCA_031423915.1 Actinomycetes bacterium
CTCCTTGTTGTCGCCGCGCGTCGGGTAGTAGTTGATGCTCACCTTGTGGAAGACGTTGCCGTAGAGGTCGGGGTTCTTCGCCGGCTCCAGGATGTCCTCGAGCACGCCGAGCTTGGACTCTTCCTTGGTCTTGAAGTTCTCCGTGGCGTCCAGCACCTCGCCGTCGCGGTTGCCGAGGATGTTCGTGCTGTACCAGCCGGACAGGCCGAGCTGGCGGGCCTTCAGCATCGGGGCGAGGACGGTCTTCATCAGCGTCTGGCCGGTCTTGAAGTCCTTGCCGCTGATGGCCACGTTGCGTTCGGTGGCCAGCTGCCGCAGCACCGGCGTGTCGACGGCCAGGTTCGGCGAGCCGTTGGCGAAGGGCACGCCCTCGAGGATGGCGGCGTACGCGTAGAGCATCGACGGCGCGATCATCTCGTCGTCGGCATCGATGGCGGCTTCGAAGCTCTCGATGGTCTGGTGGACGGGGCCCGGCTCGATGTAGATCTCGGTGCTGGCGCACCAGATCATCACGAGACGATCGACCTGCTTCTCCTCGCGAAACCGGTTGATGTCCTCGCGGATGGCGTTCAGCATGGCTCGCTTGTTGCCACCCTTGATGTGCTCGCCGTCGAGGTTCCGGGCGTACTTGCGCTCGAACGCCGCCGCCATCGGGCGCACGTCGCGCAGCGCCTCGGCGATGCCCTCGAGGTGCTTGCCGCTCTCGAGCACCCCGGCGCGCGAGGCGGCCACGTAGGCGTCGTCGGGGAACACGTCCCACGCGCCCCACACGATGTCGTCGAGCGAGGCGAGCGGCACGAAGTCCTTGACGAGCGGCGAGCGGCCGTCGGTGCGCTTGCCGAGGCGGATCGTGCCCATCTGCGTCATCGAGCCGATGGGGAGTCCCTGGCCGCGCTTCACCAGTTCCACGCCGGCGATCAGCGTGGAGGCGACGGCGCCCAGGCCGACGGTGAGGACGCCGAGGCGGCCCGTGGCGGGAGCGACGGTGGGGGAGTTCGGGGGAGCCATGACCGGCGACACTAAAGGATCCTGGTACGAAGGCGGCCATCAGTTCAGCGATACTTCACAATGTGGACGACCTGCTGCCCAACCTCTCGACCGCCCAGCTCGGCTACCTGGTCGCCGTCACCCGGCACCGCACGTGGGCGGCGGCGGCCGCGTCGCTGGGCGTGACGCCCTCGGCGCTGTCGCAGGGCATCGCCGAGCTCGAACGTCGCCTCGGCGTCCCGTTGTTCGCGGCCGACGGCCGCCGACGGGTGGCACACGAGCACACCGCCGCGGTCACGGCGTGCGCCCAGCGCGTGCTGGCCGACCTGGAGGAGGTGACCCGATGGGTGCGCGCCGTCGGCGGCGGGCAGGTCGGTCGGCTCCGGGTCGGCCTGATCGACATCGCCGCGGTGCACCACTGCCGCGACGCCGTGCGCCGGTTCCGGGCCGCGCACCCCGGGCTCGACGTGGGGTACACCGTGGCCCCCACGGGTGAACTGCTCGACCGCGTGGAACGGGCGGAGCTCGACGTCGTCGTGTGCGTCGATCCCGAGGGGTCCGGGCCGTTCGACAGCGTCCCGCTGCTGCGCGACGACCTCGCCGTCTATGCGCCGCCCAGCGTCGCCGGCGACGTGCCGCCGGCGCGGTGGGGCCCCTGGTTGCTGTTCCCGTCCACGTCACTGACGCGCACGGCGATCGACCGGCGCCTGCGCGAGATCGGCGCACCGCTGGTCGTGGAGATGGAGTCGCACCAGCCCGAGGTGCTGGTGGAGATGGTGCGCCTCGGACTGGGCTGGACGGTGCTGCCCACCACCCAGGCCGAGCACGGCCCCCATCGCCTGGCGCGGGCGATGACCGACCCGCTGCTCAGCCGGACCATCAGCGCGGTCACCCGTCGCGGCGGGGCCCGTCACCCGGCGGTGGCGCCCTTCATCGCCGAGCTCGCCGGTCGGGGCCGTAGCCCGGGGCGGCCACGCCGCGTCGAATGACCCCTGGCCGTGGCGTCCGGGGCGTTCAGGTCTCGGACCGCGCCGCCGAGTAGGCCGGGGCGAGGACCTCGCGCACGAGGCGTTCGCGGGCCTCGTACGGGGCGAAGGCGGACCGGACGCCGTGCGCGGCCACCTGCTCAAGCTCGTCCCAGCCCCAACCGAACGTCGTGGCGAGCGCGAGCGTCTCGCTCGACACGCTCACGTCCGACATCAGACGATTGTCGGTGTTGACCGTGACGACCATCCCGAGCTGCCGGAAGCGCTCGAACGGATGCTCGGCCAGCGAGGGGACCGCCCCGATCTGGACGTGACACGTGGGCGCCATCTCGAGCGGGATGCGCCGGTCGAGCACGGCGCGGGCGAGCGGGCCGAGGGTGGCGGTGCCGTCGTCGTGCCAGGTCACGTCGGCCTGCAGGCGCACGCCGTGGCCGATGCGTTGGGCGCCGTGGGTCAGGGCGTCGGCGATGAGCTCCAGGTCGGGCGGCTCGGACGCGTGGATCGTGATGTTCAGGTGCCCGGCCCGGGCGACCGCCAGCGCCTCGGCGTGGAGCGACGGCGGGAAGCCCGTCTCGACGCCCGCCAGATCGAACGCCACGACCTTCGGCTCGGTGCGGGCGAGGCGGGTCGCCAGGCCGGCGACCTCGAGCGACCGGTGCTCGGTCCGCATGGCGCACGCGATGGCGTTCACGGTGATCGGCGCGCCCTCGGCGGCCGCGTCGGCCTCGCCGCGCCGCAGCCCGGCCACCACGGCCTCGACGACGGCCTCCAACGCCAGGCCCTGCGTCTGGTGCAGTTCCGGGGCGAAGCGCGTCTCGGCGTACACGACGCCGTCGGCCGCCAGGTCGAGCACCGCCTCGTACGCCACCCGCTCCAGGTGGGGCGCCGTCTGCATCACGCCGGCCGTGTGCTGGAAGGTGTCGAGGTACCGGAGGATGTCGCGCGCCGCCGCGCCGCGCACGAAGTAGGCGTGGAGCTCGACCGGGTCGGTCGAAGGCAGCGCGTGACCGATCTCGTCGGCCAGTTCGATCACCGTGGTCGGCCGCAGGCCGCCGTCGAGGTGGTCGTGGAGGAGCGCCTTGGGGACAGCGCTCACGGTGTCGAGCGTGATCGGCCGGGCCATGGGGCGAGTCTGGCAGCCTGGGACGGTGATCGTTCTCGACGTGCCCGACGCCGAACTGCCCGAGGCGTTGCGGGCGCTGCACCGCCACGAGTCGGTCGGCGTGGTCGTGCGCCTGTCGCTGGCTGGCTCGTTGGGACCGGAGCGGCTCGGCGATGTGGTCGAGGGCGCGGGCTTCGGTCTGGTGGCCGCCGGCCGCCGACGGGTGGGCCGGTGGGTCGTGTCGGTGGAGCGGCGGCGCACGCTGCCGGACACGGTCGGCCCAGGCCTGCGGTTGCTCGTGGTCGGACTGAACCCGAGCGTCGTGGCCGCCGACGCCGGCTACGGCTTCGCCGGCGCCACCAACCGGTTCTGGAAGGCGGCCATGGCGGCCGGGCTCGTGACCGAGCCCCGGGACCCCGGCCGGGCGTTGGCGGTCGACGGCGTGGGCATGACCGACCTGGTGAAGCGGGCCACGCCGCGCTCGTCGGAGGTGACGGCCGGCGAGTACCGGGCCGGCGCGGCCCGACTCGACCGGCTGGCGGCCTGGCTCGCGCCCGCCGCCGTGTGCTTCGTCGGCCTCGAGGGGTGGCGGGTGGCGGTCGAGCGCCACGCCACCGCGGGCTGGCAGGCTCGGCGCTGCGGGGGCCGGCCCACGTACGTGATGCCGTCGACGAGCGGGCTGAACGCCTCGGCGCGGCTGGAGGACCTGGTCGACCACCTGCGGGCCGCCCGGGCCGCTGCGGGCTGACCCGCCCGGACGGTGGCGAGCCCTGTTCGACGCGCTTGAATGTCGTCCCGATGGCCGACACGTTCCGCTCTCTCCGGCACCGGAACGCCCGGCTGTTCTTCGGCGGGATGCTGGTGTCGAACATCGGCACGTGGATGCAGATGACGGCCCAGGCGCTGCTGGTGCTGCGCCTCACCGGCAAAGGCACCTCGCTCGGACTGATCACCGCCGCCCAGTTCCTTCCCATGGTGGTGCTCGGCCCCTGGGCCGGCGTGCTGGCCGATCGCTCGAACCGTCGGCGCATGACGCTGCTCACCCAGAGCGGGCTCACCGTGCAGGCGGCCGTGCTGGCCGTGATCGACCTGAGCGGTCGCGCCACGGTGCCGATCCTGGCGGTGCTGTCCCTGGTGCTCGGCACGTTCAGCGCACTCGACAACCCGGCCCGCCGGGGCGTCGTGACCGAGCTGGTCGACGAGGCCGACGTGTCCAACGCTCTGTCGCTCAACACGGCTGTGATGACGGGTTCGCGCGTGTTCGGGCCGGCGCTCGCCGGGTTCCTCGTGGCGTCGATCGGCACCGGTTGGTGCTTCGCCATCAACGCGGTCTCGTTCCTGGCGGTGCTCGCCGGGTTGTTGCTGATGAACCCGGCCGAGCTGCGCGTGGCGCCGCGGGCGCCCCGCGGCGGGAGGCCGTTGCGGGACTCGATCGCCTTCGTCGCCGGCGACCCGCTCCTCCGGCCGATGTTCCTGGCGCTCGTCGTCGTGTCGACGTTCGCCTTCAACTACAACGTGGCGCTGCCGCTGCTGGTGAAGCGGTCGTTCGGGGGCGGCGCCACCTCCGTCGGCTGGCTGCTGGCCGTCACGTCGGTGGGCAGCGTGATCGGTTCGCTGCTCGTGGCGTCGCGCCGCCACGTGGGGGCGAGCGCGTTCGCCGCGGCCATGGTGGTCCTCGGTGTGTCGGCCACGGCGCTCGGCGCGGTGCCGGGCCTGCCGAGCGCATTCGCCGTGGCGGTGCCCATGGGCATCGGCGGCGCAGCCTTCCTCGCCGTGACGAACGGGATCATGCAGCCCCGTACGCCGTCGCACATGCGTGGTCGGCTGCTTGCGCTGCAGGCCACGGCGTTCCTCGGCTCCACCGTGGTCGGCGGCCCGGTGACCGGTTGGATCGGCGACCACCTGGGCGCCGGCTGGTCGGTCAGCTATGGCGGTCTCGTCACCCTCGCCGTGGTCGCCTGGTTCGCCTGGTACGTGCGTCGCCACACCCCGGCCGTGGCGCCAGCCGCCGTGGCCGCGGCCGCGGCCAGTTCGGCCTGACGGGCCGCCTCAGCCCGCCCGGCCGCTTCGCCACGTCCACGCTCTTGGTGCAGCAATCGCGCCCTGGCCGCGATTACCGCGCCAAGAGTGCAGAACGGAGCTCGCGCAACCTTGTGAGGTCCGCCACCGTGGCCGCCAGACGAACCCGGACGTCCTCGTCGGTCACCCGATCGACCTCCCACCCGAGCAGGCGTAGCTGGCGGTCGCGCCACTTGTCCTGCGTCGAATCGATTCGGCCTCCGTGCCAGGTCACGTGGTCGACCTCGATCGCGAGTCGGATGTCCGGCCAGGCGAGGTCGAGGTGCACCGGCAGGACCCGGCCCGGGAGGCGGACAGGGAACTGACGGGCGAGGGTCGGTAGCCCGGCCCGTTCGAGTGCGGCAGCGAGCACGTGTTCCTGGTGGGAATCCTCGGGCGCCCGCCAGCTGGGGCGGCTCGCCAGGACGTCCACGAACGCGGTCGATCCGACTCGCCCCGGCGCCCGCAGCCGCCGAGCGATGCCCCACAGCGTCGGGATGCCCGTCATCTCCCGGTCGATCGCTTGTTCGATCATCGATTCGAGGTCCTCGACAGGCACGATCCATGCCAGGTCGAAGAGGGTGCGC
>JANPGL010000699.1:0-2324 GCA_031423915.1 Actinomycetes bacterium
GCGTCCAGGTCCTGCGGCTCGACGCGAGCCACGTCCTTCCCCATCCGCACCCGGCCACTTCGGCCAGTCAGTCCTGAGAGGAGCCCGACATGAAGAAGGTTCTGGTGGTCGACGACTCCAAGGCGATGCGCATGATCGTGCGTCGCACCCTGCGTCAGGCCGGCTACGACGGCCTCGAGGTCCAAGAGGCGGGAGATGGTGCCGAGGCGCTCGGCGTGATCGACTCGTGGGCTCCCGATCTCGTGCTGTCCGACTGGAACATGCCGAACGTGAGCGGCATCGAGTTGCTCCGCGCCATGCGCGGCAAGGGTGATTCGCGGGCGTTCGGCTTCGTGACGTCGGAGAGCACCGCAGAGATGCGCAAGCTCGCCTCCGACAACGGCGCGCTGTTCCTCATCGCCAAGCCCTTCGACGAGGACACGTTCCGCGCCGCTCTCAAACCCGTTCTCTGACACTCTCCCGAGGATCCGCTCATGGCTGCCGTCGCTTCAGCCCCAGGCGTGGGCAACATCGCCAAGCTGTTCAAGAACCTGCTCGGGCAGCAGGTGGTCGTGAAGGAGGTCGATGACAAGCTCCTCCACGGCAAGCCCGACACGCCCACGTTCGCGGGTCTCTACTCGTCGAACCACGGCGACATCTGCGCGGTCGCCATCTGCTCGCTGTCGCTGGCGGCCGCCATGGGCGCCTGCCTCGGGCTCGTCCCCACGGGGCAGGCCGAGGAGTGGGTGTCGACCCGCCGCATCCCGGGGGAAGGCATCGAGAACTTCTGCGAGATCCTGAACGTGCTCGCCGGCACGTTCAACGAGTCGTACCCCGGCCGCCACGTGCGACTCCGCACGGTGCTGCAACCGGGCCAGGTTCCGCCGCAGATCGACATCCGTCAGCTGCTCGACGGCACCGTCCCTGGCGTCAACATGACGGTCGACATCGAGCGCTATCCCGGCGGTCGGCTCACGCTTCGCTCGCGCTGAGCGCGAGCCGTCGGAGCAGCTGCTCGGCCAGCTCGGCGTTCGACTGGGCCCGTCCGAGGATGCCGCGCGGCCCGTGCAGGGTGGCCACGTGCCGGTCGTGGGCGTGGTCCATCTCGGTGAGGTCGTTGTGCACGACGACGTCCACGCCCGCGGTCTCGAACTGGCGGCGCACCAGCGAGGCCACCTCGTCGGGCGTGGCGCCGTTGGTCAGCTTGAAGCCGACGACGACCACCGCCGGGTTGCGGCTGTAGCCGCGCAGCTCGGGCAGGATCTTCGGCGACGGCACGAGCTCGACCGACAGCGAGCGGGCGCTGTCGAGCTTGCCGGCCAGCGGCGCCGGATGCCGCACCCCGTCGACGACGACCGCGTCGACGACGAAGTCGCTGACCGCGGCGGCGTGCACGACCGCGTCGACGTCGTTGGTGGCCAACTCGTGGCGGCAGGCGGCGTCGAGGTCGGCGACCGACGCGAACAGCACCTGCTCGACCGTGGGGTCCTGCGGGCGCACGGCGTCGCGCGCTCGCACCAGCGTCACGTGCCAGCCCGCGGCGGCGAAGGCGTCGGCCAGCGCCGCCCCGGTGGTGCCGGACGAGAAGTTGGTGATGTGGCGCACGCCGTCGATCGCCTCGCGGGTGCCGCCCGACGTGATGAGCGCGCGCCTCACGACGCCAGCCCCGCCAACCGCTCCAGCAGGAGCGTCACGATGCCATCGGGGTCGGCCAGCCGGCCATCGCCCACCTCCCGGCACGCCAGCGCGCCCGAGTCGGGCGACACGAGCTCGAGGCCCATGTCGGTGAGGCGCCGCACGGAGTCCTGGGTGGTCGGGTGCGTCCACATGCGGGTGTTCATGGCCGGCGCCACCAGGAACGGCTTGGCGAAGTCGTGGGTCAGGAAGAGGTTGCCGAGGAGGTCGTCGGCCACGCCTGCGGCCATCTTGTTGAGCCGGTTGGCCGTGGCCGGGCACAGGATCGTCAGGTCGGCCCAGCGGGGCAGCTCGATGTGCTCCATCCACCGGCCGGCCTCGAACGTCTCGCTCACGACCGCGTTCCCGGAGAGACCCTCGAACGTGGCGGCGCCCACGAACGAGAGCGCGGCGGGGGAGACGGCGCAGCGGACGTCGTGCCCGGCCTGGGTGAGACGCGACACCACGTGGGCGGCCTTGTAGCAGGCGATCGAACCCGACACCTGGAACAGGACGTGCACGTCAGCCCTCGTCGTCGGGCGCGGGCAACGGCACGTTGTCGATGAGCCGCACCTCGGGCCCGCCGTCGAGCGTGGGCAGGTGCACGGCGCCGAGGCGACGGCCCCAGCGGTCGGCCACGTAGTCGACGCCGAACCCGAGCGCCTCGAGGC
>JANPGL010000700.1:0-17120 GCA_031423915.1 Actinomycetes bacterium
GCACGAGCTCGTCCCGGTCACCGACGTAGGGCAGGTGGGAGCGGCCCGCCAGCACGACGAGCTCCGAGCCGCGGATGCCGTCGGCGAGCGCTTCGGCCTGCGCGGCCGGCGCGGCGCGATCGTGGGCGCGGTGGACGACCAACGTCGGGGCCTGTACCCGGGTGAGCAGGTCGCTGACGTCGAGCTCGTAGCTGAAGGCCAACAGCGCTCGTGCGGTCGCCGCGCTCGAGGCCGCCCGCTGGTAGCGGGCGAAGGCGTCGCGCATCGAGCGGTCGAGGTCGGGGGCGAAGATGTCGGTCAGGACGTCGGACCCGAGGCCCCAGTGGGACTCGACCAACCCCAACAGGTGGCTGCGCACGCCCGGGGGCGACAGGTCCGCACCGCGGGCCCAGCCGCCGTAGAGCACCAGCCGCCGGACGGTCTCGGGGTGCGCAGCCGCCCACGCCACGGCCACCGACGCCCCGAGCGACGTGCCCATCAGGTCGAACGAGTCGGTCCCGAGCGTCGAGGCCACCGCCGCGAGCTGCTCGAGCTCGAACGCCAGCGACGGAGGCCGGACGGTCGGGTCCGACAGCCCGCAACCGGCACGGTCGTAACGCACGAGACGCCCGCCGTGCGCCAGCGCCTCGTACAAGGCCCGCTCCTCGGGTAGCGCCCAGCTCGCTTCGAGATGGGTGATCCAGCCCATCACGTACACCAACGGGCGACCCTTGCCGACCGACGCGTGCGACACGCCGGTCCCATCGGCCAGCATCACGCGACCGAGGCGCTGTTGCATCACGTCATGGTCGCACACGGCCCGCGACGTACCCTCCAGCCTTCTGGCGGCCCTACCATCGGACCATGTCCGACGTCTTCCATCTCGGGCTCACGCGCGATCTGCTCGCCGGGGCCACGCTCGCCATCCTGCCCGGCGACCCCGGGCGGGTCGCGCGCATCGCCGCGCTCACCGACGACGCCACGCCGCTGGCCGCGCACCGCGAGTTCACCTCGTACCTCGGGCACCTCGGCGGCGCGCCCGTCGTCGTGTGCTCCACGGGCATCGGCGGGCCGTCGACGTCGATCGCCGTGGAGGAACTGGCTCAGCTCGGCGTGCGCACGTTCCTGCGCGTCGGCACGACCGGCGCCATCCAGCCGCACATCGAGGTGGGCAGCGTCATCGTGACCACGGGCGCGGTGCGCCTCGACGGCGCCAGCCGCCACTTCGCCCCGCTCGAGTACCCGGCCGTGGCCGACCACGACTGCACCAGTGCGCTCGTGGCCGCCGCCCGGGCCGCCGGCGTGACGCCGCACGTGGGCGTGACCGTCTCGACGGACACGTTCTACCCGGGTCAGGAGCGCTACGACACCGTCAGCGGCTACGTGCCCCGCCACCTGCAGGGCAGCCGTGACGAGTGGCAGGCGCTCCATGCGCTCAACTACGAGATGGAGAGCGCCACGTTGTTCACCATGTGCGCCGCGCTCGGGTTCCGAGCCGGCTGCGTGACGGGCGTGCTGGTGAACCGGACCCGCCAGGAGATCCCCGACGAGGCCGTGGTGGCCGGGGTCGAGGGCACCGCCGTGGCCGTCGTGGTCGACGCGGCGCGCCGCCTGCTCACGGCATGAAGTCGAAGATGTGCCAGGTGCGCATCGTGGCGAAGAACTCGGGGTCGTAGGCCCGGGTCGGGTCCGCGCGCACCATGGCGTCGACCACCACGGCGTCCTGGCCCACGAGGATGCGCCACTCGTTGCGGCGCACCCCGTCGAGGATGATGGTGGCCGCCTCGGCCGCCGTCGTCGGCGCGGCGTCGCGGAACGACTCGGCCTGCATGACCGCGCCGGTGCGGATGTCCTCGTCGCTGGCGGCCGACAGGTCGACGCCCTGGGCGGCGAAGCGGGCCCGGATCTCGGCGACGTGCTCGGCGGTCAGCTCCTTGGGGTTCCGACCGAAGTACTGCCCCGAGTTGAACACGATCGACGTACCGATGTGGCCCGGCATCACGACCGAGGCGCGCAGGTGCGGTGCGTTCAGGCGGAAGTCGGTCTGCAACGCCTCGGTGAAGCCCTTCACCGCGAACTTCGCGGCGCTGTAGGCCGTGTGGGCGGCGTTCGGACCGAGCGACGCCCAGAAGCCGTTCACGCTGGAGGTGTTGACCACGTGGCCCTCGTCGGCCGCCAGCAGCATGGGCAGGAACGTGCGCGTGCCGAGGTACACCCCGCCCCAGCACACGGCGTACACCTTGTCCCAGGCCTCGCGGTCATCGCTCACGAAGCTGCCGGCGCCGCCGATGCCGGCGTTGTTGAACAGCAGGTGCAGCCGGTCGGTGGCGTGCGTGGCCTTCACGTGCTCACGGAAGGCGACGAGCTGGGCTTCGTCGGCCACGTCGGCCACGAACGACGACGTGGTCGCGCCGTGTCGGGCGCCGGGCAGCGCCAACGCGGTGGTCTCGGCCATGTTGTCGGCCGACACGTCGCACATGGCGACGCTGCACCCCGCCGCGGTGAGCTGGCGCACGAGCTCGCGCCCCATGCCCGTGCCGCCGCCCGTCACCACGGCCAGTCGTCCTTCGAGTCGTTCCATGCGGCCATGCTCGCGCAGCCGCCGTCACGGTCACGGTCGTCGGTCGGGCACCGCGGCGTCGAGCGACCAGAGCGTGAGGTAGGCGAGGCCGAAGAACGCCGCCACCGCCACCGCCACGCCGGTGTCGCGCACGTTGCTCAGCGGCGAGGCGACCCAGTCGAGCGTCGTCACCGCCACCGCGCCAGGACGGGTGGCCAGGTCCCAGGAGTTCCACCGCTGGAACCGTCCGATCACCACGCCGACCGCGCACAGGCCCACCGACGCCACGACACCCAGCCAGCCGACGACCCGGCCCCACTCGCGCTCGACGCGCACGTGGACGAGGCGCAGCGACACGACGCCGAGCAGGGTTCCGGTCCACGCTGCGAAGCCGAACTGGAGGACGTGGCGCCACAGCTCGTCCTGGCGCTCGCCGAGGTGGACCAGGTCGGTCACCAGGTAGGGCGCGTTCGGGAGGAACGCGAGCCAGACCGCGGCGAGCGCGACGATCGAGCGGCGACGATGCGCCGTGGCCACGCCGAACACGACCAGCAACGGGATCCACGCCAGGAACAGGTTCCACACGAGGAAACGGGTGGCGTACTGCGGGGTGCCCCCGGGATCGGTCACGCCGAGCGCCACGGTGAGCACGGTCGACGCGGCGAGCGTGCCGACCAGCAGGAGCCGCCGCGGGTTCGTCACTGTTCCAGTCTCCCGCGCGATCTCGCTACGGTCCGGTCATGCTCGCCACCGACGCCCTCGCCGGCAAGACCGCCCTCGTCACCGGATCCGCCCGCGGGATCGGGCGGGCCATCGCCCTCGCCCTGGCCACCGCCGGGGCCGACGTGGTGGTGGCCGACCTCCATCCCGCCAAGTTCTCGGGCGAGCGCTACTACCGCCTGCGCTCCCGCGTGTCGGACGAGAGCGAGGACGTGTCGACGGCCGACGCGGTCGCCGCGTTCGGCCGTCGCAGCCTGGAGATCGAGCTCGACGTGGCCGACGCCGTCGCCGTCGAGGAAGCGGTCGCACGCGTGGCCGCCGCGTTGGCGCCCATCGACATCCTGGTCAACAACGCCGGCATCGTGAACAACATCGCCCGCATCGCTCAGATGACGCCCGAGGCCTGGGATCACGAGCTGCGCGTCAACCTGTCGGGCATGTTCCACACCGTGCGGGCCATCGTGCCCGCCATGGCCGAGCGCGGCTGGGGCCGCGTCATCAACATCGCGTCGGTGGCGGCCATGCAACCCGGGCTCGGTCAGCCGGCCTACACCGCGTCGAAGGCGGGCGTCGTGGCGTTCACGCGCTCGGTGGCGCAGGAGTTCGGTCACGGCGGCGTGACGGCCAACGCCATCATGCCCGGGCTGATCGCCACCCCGCTCGTGCGCTCGATGCCCGAGCAGCTGCAAGAGCGCTACCGCCGCACCACGCCCGTCGGCCGCCTGGGCGAGCCGGCCGACATCGGCGCGCTGGCGGCGTTCCTGGCCTCGCCGGCGGCGGGCTTCATCAGTGCCACCGCCATCCCGTGCGACGGCGGCGCGCTCAACGCGCCCCTCGGCGGCCTGGACGGCTGAGGCCCGGCGGCCGCGTCACCGGGTGGCGATGCCGAACGTCGTGAAGAACCACAGCGCCGACGTGAGCCACACCGCGGTGAGCGTGACCACCAGCAAGCTGCCGGCCAGCGGCAGACCCCACCGGGGGAGCCGGCGCGCCCGAAGGCACAGGAGCTTGGTCGCGAACGCGCCGTAGAACGCGCAGCCGAACAGGCCGTGGGCGAGCTGGCGGGCCCCGGTCGACCGCAGGCCGAGCGCCCAGAGGCAGTGGTAGGCCACGGGCAACGACACGACGAACGCCGCCGTGCCGCTCCAGCGATGCGCCGTGCCGAGCCAGCGCGGCACCCGCCGCACGCCGGGGAGCCGGCCGTACAGTGCGAGCGCCGATGCCAGCTGCAGCAGCACGAGCGCGAACGCCACGGTGGCCAGCCACGCCTTCATGGCGGGGAGCGACGAGAACAGCGGCGTGACGATGCGGCCACCCGTGGGCTGGTGGACACGTCCGTAGACGCCGAGCGCCACCGCGATCATCCCTCCCGCCAACGCCGGTGCGGCGAGCGCGCCGGTGCGGCGGCCCAAAGGTGTGTGGTTCGTGAGCGTGGTCGTCATGCCCGGCGGTACGCCCGATCGGGGTGCATCGGTTCGCGAACCGATACCGCGCCGTCGTCGTACCCGGCGCCATGACCAAGCGACTCACCGGATCCCTCGTCGTGTGCGCCACGGCCGGGCTCTTCACCCTCGGTACCCTGCTCGTCAACCCGCGGCCGGCGCGCCCACCGGCGCCGCCCGCCGCCGCGGGCACCACGGTGGTCCCGGCGCGCGCGGCGTCGGCGACGCTGGCCATCGACGGCTTCCGCTTCGCCCCGCTGACCGTACGGCCCGGCGCCACCGTCATCGTCACCAACGCCGACGGCGACGAGCACACCGTCACGGCGTCGGACGGTTCGTTCGACGTGCGTGTGCGCGGCGGTGGGTCGGCGACGTTCACCGCGCCGCGCGCTCCGGGTTCCTACCCGTTCGTGTGCGACATCCATCCCTCGATGCGGGGCCGGCTCGTCGTGGCGTGACGCCGCGAACCGATCCTCGACCACCGACGTACCACCGACCGACCGACGCAACCACCCACACCAAGGAGACCCGATCATGCGATCCGCACTGCTCACCGTCCTCGCCGGAACCGCCCTCACGCTCGCCGCCTGTGGCGGCGGCGAGAAGGCCTCGCTGGCCCCTGCGCCGGCGCCGGCCCCCGCATCCGCGGCACAGGCCGCCCCCGCCGCCTCGCCCGGCTCGACCGTGGCCGTGAAGGCGGCCACGAGCCCGCTCGGTCAGATCCTCGTCGACCCGACGGGCCGCACGCTCTACGCCTTCACCAACGACGTGGGCGCCGCCAGCACGTGCACGGGCACGTGCGCCGAAGCGTGGCCGCCGGTCGTCGTCGACGAGCGATGGAACGTGGCCCCCGGTCTCGACAGCGGCGTGTTCAGCACCACGGCGCGCACCGATGGCTCGCTGCAGCTCATGGCGGGCAAGTTCCCGCTCTACTACTTCTCGGGTGACGCCAAACCGGGTGACCTGAACGGCCAGGCGAGCGGCGACGTGTGGTTCGTGGTCGACACGGCCGCCCACATCGTGCGCGACGCCGCCGGCGGCGCCGCCGCGCCGAGCGCCTACGGCGCGGCCACCACGAAGGCGCCCGCCGCGACGACGACCACGAAGGCGCCGGCGGCATCGACCGTTGCGCCGCCCGCCGCGCCCGCTGCGGCGCCGATCGTGACGCTCGCCGACTCCGAGCTCGGCCGCATCCTCGTCGACGCCAAGGGGCGCACGCTCTACGGCTTCACCAAGGACGTCGACGGCATCTCGACCTGCGCTGGCGGTTGTGCCACGGCGTGGCCGCCGCTGCTCGTGAAGGGCGACGTGGCGGTCGGGACGGGCCTGTCACGCGACGCCTTCACGGTGATCGACCGGGCCGACGGCACCAAGCAGCTCAAGATCGGCAAGTGGCCCCTGTACACGTTCTCGGGCGACGACGGCCCTGGCGACACCAACGGCCAAGGCTCGGGGGGCTCGTGGTTCGTGGTGGCCGCCGACGGCAAGCTCGTGAAGGGCTGACCGTTGCCGCTGCTGCTCGCCGCCGTCGCGGGTCCGGCCCTCGGGCCGGGCCCGGCGACGCGCTGGTGCCCCGTCGCCTACGCTCGGTGGTCATGCGGTGCGTCGCCAACGTCGAACGGTGGGCGTGAGCGCGCCGTGACGATCGAGCCCGGCGTGATCGAGGCGTTCCGACGCGGCGACGACGGGGCGGTGCGCGCCGTGTACCGCGAGTACGGCGGGCTCGTGTTCGCCGTGGCGATGCGGGTCCTGGGCCAGCGGCAGCTCGCGGAAGAGGCCGCCCAGCAGGCGTTCGTGCAGGCGTGGCGAGCGGCGGCCGGGTTCGACGGCGACCGTCCGCTCGGCCCGTGGCTGGCCACCATCACGCGGCGCGTGGCCATCGACATCCACCGGCGCGAGGCGCGGCGGGCGGTCACGGCCATCGACGACGTACCGGCCGGGCACGGTGCGCTCGTCACCCTGCCCCCGTCGGCCGACGCGATCCACGAGGCGTGGGCGGTGCGCGAAGCGGTCGACGACCTGCCGCCCGACGAGCACGAGGTGGTGCGCCTCCAGCACCTCGAAGGCTTCAGCCACAGCGAGATCGCCGAACGACTGGGCGTGCCCGTGGGTACCGTGAAGTCGCGGTCGTTTCGGGCGCACAAGCGCCTGGCGGCCCGGCTCGGCCACCTGCGCGGCGACGACCCACCATGAAGCCGCACGGCCACCATCCCCACCGACCAGACGACCCCGACAGAGAGCACAGGAGGTGAACCATGAGTGACGAGGACCGCATTGCCTACCTCGCCGGCGACGACGACGCTGCGCCCGACGACCGCGCCGGCCTCGACGAGCTGCGCGACCTGTTGGCCGACCCGACGCTGTGGGCGGCGCCCCCTGCCGGCTTGGAGGACCTCGTCGCCGCGGCCATCGCCTCCGAGGCCGGTGCGGGCGCGGCGGCTCCGGTGGTTCCCGTGAGCGCCCGTGCCCGACGCACCCCCGTCGCGTGGCGTCTCCTGGGTGTTGCCGCCGCGGTTCTGCTCGTGGTCGGTGTCGCCGTGTCGGTGAGCCGCCGCAGCGGCGGTGGTGGCGGCGAGCGGTTCTCGATGGCGTTGGCGGCCCCTGCGGGCGCGCCCGCGGCCACCGGCTCGGCGAAGCTCCAGCGCACCGACTCGGGATGGCGCATCCAGCTCCAGGCCCCCGGCCTCCCGCGCCTCGACGGCGGCCGCTTCTACGAGGCGTGGCTGCGCGACGCGGCGGGCACGCTCGTGCCGATCGGCACGTTCAACGAGGGCACCGACGTCGTGCTGTGGGCCGGGGTGTCGCCGCGCGACTTCCCGACGCTCACGGTCACCGAGGAAGCGGCCGACGGCAACCAGGCCTCGTCGGGCAAGCGCGTCCTGACGGGGACGCTCACCGGTTAGGCCGACGCGGGTTCCAGCGCGGCGGTGACGTGCGACAGCAGCTCGTCGTACTGATCGAGTGCGGGGAACTGCGGGAACTCGGCGCGGACGTTGGCGGGGGCGTGGAACAGGAAGCCGGCGTGGGCGGCGGCGAGCATCGCGGTGTCGTTGTACGAGTCGCCGGCGGCCACCACGCGGTAGTTGAGACCACGCAACGCGTTCACGGCGTGGCGCTTCTGGTCGGGCATGCGCAGCGTGTAGTCGACGATGCGGTCGTCGACCACCACGAGCCGGTGACACAGCAGCGTGGGCCACCCCAGCTGCGCCATGAGCGGCTGGCCGAACTGCTCGAACGTGTCGGACAGGATGATGACCTGGGTGCGGGCGCGCAGCTCGTCGAGGAACTCCTTGGCGCCGTCCATCGGCTGGAGACCGGCGATGACGTCGCCGATGAGCGACATCGTGAGCCCGTGCTCGGCCAGCAGCTCGATGCGGTAGCGCATGAGCTTGTCGTAGTCGGGTTCGTCACGGGTCGTCCGGCGCAGCGCGGCGATGCCGGTGCGCTCGGCCACGGCGATCCAGATCTCGGGTACCAGCACCCCCTCGAGGTCGAGGGTCACCACGGTCTGCTGGGGCAGGGCATCGCCGCTCATGGGCGCCAAGTCTGGCCGATCGGCCAGGTCGGCGCCCGCCCAACGGCGCACCGGGAGCTCACGGTCCGGGGAACTCTGTGATACCCCTTCCGTGGGGTGCGGCGGCGTGAGCGCCGCGCCGGATCAGCCGCCGACGGGGATCGCCAGCAGCGGCGCGGCGATCGTCTCGAAGATCAGCTTCGCCCCCGGCTTGTACACGTGCACACCATCCCACCGGAACGACAGGTCCTGGGCGATCGCCGGGTCGTTGCACCACGCCGTCGGGCCGGGCACGAAGAACACGTTGTCGGGGTCGGCGGCGGCAGCCGCGCGCAGCAGGTCGTTCAGATGCTTCACGCGGCGGTCGTCGCCGCGCTCGGGCAGCAGCGGCACCGGCGACTGGGGCGACTCGATCGGCCGCATGCACGCCACTTCGAGCAGCGCCACCTTGGCGCCGGTCCCCTTCAGCGCCGCGATGCCGTCGTCCAACCGGGCGGTCAGCTCGGCGTCGTGGCGATCGGTGCCGAACACGTACCACCCGTCGGGTCGCTCCACGTCGAACAGGTCCCACGCACCGATCATCACGAGCGCCACCTCGGCCCGGGCCGACCGGGCGGCCGCCGCCCACTTCGCGGGCCAGGTCTTGCACTCGGCGATCTCTTTGGTCCAGTCGCCGCGCGAGCTCTGCAGCCGTCCGGTCTGGAGCAGGCCGCAGCCGTCGACCGAGCCGTCGGTGATCGACAGCACCTTCTCGATGCCGGCCGGTTGGTTCACCGCCAGCGAGTGGGCCTGCGAATCGCCGACCAGCACCACCCGCCGCGCCGGCGGCGGCGGTGCTGTGGTCGATGGCGCGACGGTCGTCGGCGTCGTGTCGTCGGGCGCCACGGACGTGCCGGAATCCACCGCCGGCGGCGCCGTCGAGCCTGCCGACGTGTCGGTTCCCGCCGCCGAGGAGTCGAAGGACACGTCCGTCTTGGTGTCCTGCGCCGCGTCGGGCGTCGACGCCGTGGCCATGCGCACCCCCGCGGGTACGAGCAGCAGCACGGGCAACGTGGCGGTCAGCAACGCCCGGCCGCGCGACCGCCCGGCCCCCCGCACGGCCGCCCACCATCGACCCAGCGCACCGTGACGCACCGGCCCTTCCACCAGCCGGTAGCACGCCTCGGAGACCACTACGGCCACGGCGGCCGCCAGCAGCAGGCGAGCCCAGCTGTCGCCGGCCCGGAGGAGCACGAACACCGGCCAGTGCCACAGGTACAGCCCGTACGACCGTCGGCCCACGGCCGCCAGCGCCGGGTGTGCGAACAGGGCGCCCATCCAGCGCGCCCCAGGATGGACGGCCATCGCCACCGCCACGGCCGACAGCACGGACACCAGCGCCATGCCGCCGCGGTAGACGCCGGCATCGCCGTTGGCCAACGTCACCACGGTCACCGCGAGCCCGGCGATGGCGGTGAACCCGACGGCGTCGTGCACCACCAGGTGCCCGCGCCCGGCGCCGGGCCACGCCCACGGCCGCCACACGAAGGCCAGCGCCGCGCCGAGCAGCAGCCCGCCCGCACGGGTGAACGTCGCCAGGTACACGAGGTTGATGCGCTCGGGGTCCGGTCGGTACAGCACGGCCATCGACGCCATGGCGATGGCCGCCGCACCCAGCACCGGCAACGCCAGCCGTCGGGACCGTGCCACGGGCCCGCCGCTGCCCCAGCGGCGCAGGAGCCAGGCCGCCACGAGCGGCCACACGAGGTACCACTGCTCCTCGACGGCGAGCGACCACAGGTGGCGCAGCAGCGGCGGGGTGGCCAGCGCGGCGAAGTAGCCGGTCTTGGCGAACACCTGCGCCCAGTTCGAGGTGTAGAGCACGGCCCACGGCATGTCGAGGCGCAGCCGGGCCAAGGTGTCGGGGCGGCCGACGGCGGCCGCTACGGTGACGGCGGCGAGCATCACGAACAGGGCGGGCAGCAGGCGTCGGGCCCGCCGCAGCCAGAACTGGCGCACGTCGACCGAGCCATCGCGGTGCTGCTCCTCGAGCAACAGGGTGGTGATGAGGTAGCCCGAGATCACGAAGAACACCTCGACCCCGAAGAACCCGCCCTGGGCCCAGCCGAGCCCCACGGCGCCCAACGCGTGGGCGTGGTAGAGGATCACGGCGGCCACCGACACGGCGCGCAGGCCGTCGAGCGCGGGGAGGTACCCCATCGTTCGGCGCGGCAGCGAGGCGGAGCGGCCGTCCGCTGCGGGCGAGGGTGCGTCGATCTGGGTCACCACGGCGGGCTAGAGCCTTACAGAAGACCCGTACCGAGTGGCGTCTTGTCGTCGCGCCGGGTGATCAGGCCGCGAGTGCCGCGGCCTCGGCGGCCCGCCGACGGCGCCGCCCGACCGGCCCGCGTACGACCAGCGCCACCGCACCGAGCGTCACGATCCCGAACAGCCCCTGGGTCAGCGTCACGTGCTCGTGGTTGATCGGCCAGGCCACGGCGATCGAGATGACGGTCGTAGGCAGCATGTTGAGCGACGAGATGCTCATGGGGAGCTCGGTGATGGCCCAGTTGAGGAGCAGGTGGCCGATCCATCCGGGCCCGATGAGCACGAGCGACAGGTAGAGCCAGTCGTGGCCGTCGAGCGACCCCCAAGCCAGGCCTTCGAACAGCACGGGGATCGTCAGCAGCAACGCAGCCCACACCATCACGCCGAACAGGTACTCGTTCGGGGCGAGCGTCCGCCGGGCCCGCCGCGACGACAGCATGTAGGCCGACAGGCACAGCGTCGTGGCGATCGACAACCCGATCCCGAGCGGGGTGGCCCGCACGGTCTTGCCGGCCGCCAGCACGGCCCCGGCGACCCCGGCGATGGCGACCAGCGTCCAGCCCAGACCCCAGCGGGTGAGCTTCTCGCCGAACATCCGCACCGACGCCAGACCCACCGTGATCGGCTGCAGCACGCTGATGAGCGTGACGGTGGCGACCGACGCGTGGCGCAGCGTGGTGAAGAAGCACAAGATGTTCGCGCCGAAGAACAGGCCGCCCCAGAAGCTGCCCTTCACGGCGCGCCACGACGGGCGGCCGCCCTGCGAGCGGAGCACCGCGAACGTGAGCGGGACCGCCAGCCACATCCGGGTGGCGGCCACCGTGGTGGGCGGGCCGCTGATGAGCTTCGACAGGGGCGGCCCCATGCCCCACGTGACCACCACCCCGGCCATGGCCAGGTAGGCGAGCAGGACACGCCGGCGAGCGGCGTCGGCCGCCGGTGCGAGGGGGCTGGCCAGCGACGTCACGGCGTCACTGTACGGCTCGAAGGTTGCAGACGACAAAGACCCGTCAGGCGACGCGTCGGTACCGGTCCATGACTTCGACGATCTCGGTCGCCGCTTCCTCGAGGATCCCGAGTTGCTCGGCCGTGAACTCCTGGGGCTTGTCGTTCAGCACGCAGTGAGCGCCGAGCACCTGGCCGTTGTGCGACCGCAACGGCACGCCGGCGTAGGCCGTCACGCCGTCCATCACCACGAGCGGGTTGTGCGCCTGCACGGCGTCCTTGGTGGCGTCGGGGACCACGTACGGCTGGTCGGCGATCACGGCGCGGGCGCAGAAGGCCCATTCGGCCGGCGTACCTTCGGTGGCGGCGATCCAGCCGGCCAGGCCGCTGCGGCCGATCACCAGTTGGGCGCTGTCCAGCACGATGGTGACCAGCCCGATCGGCTGGCTCAGCCGATCGGCCGTGTGCTGGCAGATCACATCGAGCTCGGTGCGGAGGTCGTGGTCGAACAGGTTGTACGCCGCGATCTCCCGGAGCCGATCGATCGTGCTGAGCGCACCCAGGTCGACCGGTCCCTCAGCCGTGGTGGTGAACGGGAACGGATTCAACTGACGCCTCCGATGTGAGCACGTGCCTCGGACAGATGTCGGTACGTCGCCTGCCGGATCTTGAGCGCCTGCCCGCACAAACTGACGACGGGGTCCGCGTTCTTGAGGAACGCCTCGACGATGCGGCCGAACTCGGCGTCGGCATCGAGCGGTCCGCTGGTGTCGAGACCAGCCGTGCGCCGCAGCTCGGTCCACTTGGCGGCGGCGTCCGAGCCGTAGATCCGCTCGAGCGACGCCCGTGCCTCACTCGTCCCGGGCCGGTGGAAACCGTATGCCGGGACGGAGCCCGTTTCCGCGGTCGTCGTCATCTCTTCCCCTCCGAACAGGCACTTCTTCTGTCCTGATCGGCCGGGACCCGGTCGACTTGAGCGCCTGCCGAGACGTCAGCGCGACGTTGTGGTGGTGGTGCCCTCCACGCCGTTGGACGCCACCGCCTGCTCGATCTTGGTCTGCAGCTGGTCCATCTGCTCCTGCGTCATCATCTTCACCGTCGCCGGGGTGTCCGAATGGCCCGAGGATCCGCCACAGGCGGTGGCCAGCGATCCGGTGAGCAGGAAGACGACGACGATGAGGGCGGATGGGTGGCGGCGCGGCGACATCCGCCCCAGGGTGCCAGCCCGGCGACCGGCGCCGCCAGGGGCCGAAGTCCCGCCCGGCCCCGGTAGACTCCACAAGAAATCGAGTCACGAATGGGTGATCCTGCATGAGAATCCTCGTGGTCGGCGCAGGCGGCGTGGGTGCGTCCATCGCCTCCATCGCCGAGGAGCGGGACTTCTTCGACCGCTGCGTCATCGCCGACGTGTCCCAGGAACGGGCCCAGAAGGCGATCGATGCGCTCGACGACCCGTCGCGGTTCACGGCGGCCAAGGTCGACGCCCGCGACCAGGGCGCGCTCGTCGATCTGATGCAGGCCGAGAAGATCGACGTGGTCGTCAACGCCTGCGACCCGAGGCTCAACCCTCCGATCTTCGGGGCCGCCTTCGAGGCCGGCTGCACGTACATCGACATGGCCATGACGCTGTCCGAGCCGCACCCCGAGCGTCCGTTCGAGCTCGTCGGCACGCCACTCGGCGCCGACCAGCTCGCAACCCACGACGCGTGGGCGGCCAAGGGTCAGCTGGCGCTCGTGGGCATCGGCGTCGAACCGGGACTGTCTGACATCTTCGCTCGCTACGCCGCCGACCATCTGTTCGACGAGATCGACGAGATCGGCGTGCGGGACGGATCGAACCTGTCGATCGACGGGTACGAGTTCGCCCCCACGTTCTCGATCTGGACGACCATCGAGGAGTGCCTGAACCCGCCGCTGGTGTGGGAGAAGGACCGGGGCTGGTTCACGACCGAGGTGTTCAGCGAGCCCGAGGTCTTCCACTTCCCGGCCGGCATCGGCCCGGTCGAGTGCGTGAACGTCGAGCACGAAGAGGTCGTGCTCATGCCGCGCTGGGTCGACTGCAAGCGCGTCACGTTCAAGTACGGGCTCGGGGCCGAGTTCATCGGGTGGCTGAAGACGTTCGCCTACCTCGGGCTCGACTCGAAGGAGCGCATCCGCGTCGGCGACGTCCACGTGGCCCCTCGCGACGTGCTGGCGGCCGTGCTGCCCAACCCGGCCCAGCTCGGGCACCTGATGCACGGCAAGACCTGCGCCGGCACCTGGGTGAAGGGCACCTACGACGGGGAGCCGCGCGAGGTGTACCTCTACCACGTGGCCGACAACGAGACGACCATGCGCGACTACGGCTCGCAGGCCGTGCTGTGGCAGACCGCCGTGAACCCGGTCATCGCGCTCGAGCTGCTGGCCACCGGCGAGTGGGCCGCGGCCGGCGTGCTCGGTCCCGAGGCGTTCGACGCCGTGCCGTTCCTGAACCTGCTGGCCGAGTACGGCTCGCACCACGGCATGGTGGAGCTGGGCAAGGGCAGCCGCTGGCCGTCGCCCCGCCAGATCGGCGTCGTGCCGGCCAACCTGACCGAGCGCCCCGTGGTGCGCCCGCCGCTGCTGCGCAACTTCCAGTTCGACCAGCTCCAGCGCCAGCACGCCACCGACATGGCGCCGTAGGCGTTCCTTCAGACCTCGACCGACCAGGTGCCGTCGGCGCCCGACCGGATGCGGCCGGCGCCCGGGCCGCCCCAGTGGGTGCCGATGACCAGCGCGTCGTCCCGGTAGCGGGCCAGGAACGCCCGGCGCGTCTCGGCGGCCATCCGCGGGTCGGTGTCGAAATCCGACGACAGGTCGACATCGGCGATCTGGATCGGCGTGTGGATCATGTCGCCCGTGATCACGGCCCGGTCCCCGCCTGACTCGACGACGACCGACACGTGGCCGGGAGTGTGACCCGGCGTCGGGTCGAGGCGCACGCCGTTGCACACCACATGGTCGGGGGCCACCAGGTCGGCGAGACCGGCGTCGACGATCGGCTTCACCGAGTCGCCGAACACGTCGCCGTCGTGAAGCGGCGTGACGCGCCAGTGCTCGAACTCGGGCCGGCAGAACAGGTAACGGGCGTTCGGGAACGTCGGCACCCACACGCCGTCGACCAGCCGCGTGTTCCACCCGACGTGGTCCACGTGGAGGTGGGTGCAGATCACCGTGTCGATCGACTCGGGCGCGAACCCGGCGGCGGCCAGGTCCTCGAGGAACGGGAGTTGGAGGTGGTGCCACCCAGGGTTGGCGCGCTCCTTGTCGTTGCCGACGCACGTGTCGACGGCGATGCGGCGACCGTCGACTTCGACGACCAGGCACTGGATGCGCTGGAGCAGGTAGCCGCGCTCGTCGACGAAGCTCGGCCGCAGCCATGGCGCGGCGTCGGCCATGGCCAGCACCGCCGTCTTGTCGACCTTCGAGAACAGGAAGCGGGGCGACGTGACCGTCTCCACCTCGATGACGGGGGTGATGGTCGCCGCCCCCACGCGCCAGGAAGTCATGACGCGGACCCTAACCGTCTGGCGACCGGCGCCATTCCTGAGACAAAGGTCCTCTCAAGGAGGGCCACTCGAGCGGCCGATGAACACGGAGAGACGACCGCAACGACGTACCAAAGGAACTTCGATCATGAGCTTCTTCGAATGGACACCGCAGCTCGATGTCCACATCCCTGCCATGAACGAAGAGCACCGCTGGCTGATCAGCCTGATGAACCGGCTGCACGACCAGGTGAACTCGGGCGCCGACCGTGACGCCCAAGGAAAAACGCTCGAGGAGCTGGGCAAGGCCACGGTGAAGCACTTCGCCGACGAGGAGCTCGTGATGGCCCGCATGGGCTTTCCGAAGATCGAGCACCACAAGAAGCTCCACGCCCAGCTGCTCACCAAGTTCGGGGCCCACGCCGCCAACTTCAA
The DNA here is from genome assembly GCA_031423915.1 of Actinomycetes bacterium. GTDB lineage: Bacteria > Actinomycetota > Acidimicrobiia > Acidimicrobiales > Ilumatobacteraceae > JANMAT01. The sequence goes on from JANPGL010000700.1 coordinate 15,409, forward strand.
GGGCGGTCAGCCCCTCGGTCCGGAGTTCTTCCACTTCCTGAAGTTCTGGCTGTCGGCCCACATCCAGGGCATGGACATGCAGTACAGCGACTACGCCAGCCTCAACAAGCTCACCCGTTCGGCCTGACCGGGTCCGAACCGCTCACTTCTCGGGGAGATCTGCCGATGCCTAGGAACGAGGGCGGGCCGTCGCGGGCGCTGCCGAACATCACAGCGCAGGAGGACGAGATGGACGACGCCAACCGAGCCGGGACACCGGGCAAGCAGGCTCGTGTTGTCTCGGTCGAGCGGGCCAAGGGCCCGGCCGGCTTCGCCTACCTGGGCCGCCAGCCGGTCCTGGACCGTCACGGCCACGTGGTGGCCTACGAGCTGCTGCAGCGCCTCGACCCGCTGGAGCAGGCGGGCAACGACGACCAGACGACGATGGCCCTCACCTCGAAGGTGCTGCTCGAGTTCGGCTTCGATCGGCTGGTGGGCGGCGGCAAGGCGTACGTGAAGGCCCCGCTCGGGTTCATCCAGCAGGCCATCTACCGCTTCCTGCCCAACACCCGCACGGTGCTCGAAGTCGGCAACGAGGACTCGGCCCAGGACCTGCTCCCCGGCGTGCGCGAAGCCCGCGCCGCCGGCTACGCGGTCGCCATCGACCACTTCCGCGGTCAGCCCGAGCTGGAGCCGCTGCTTCCCGAGGTCGACGTCGTCAAGATCGACACCACGGGCCTCACCGCCCAGCGGGTGCGCACCATCGTCACCCAGCTGCGCTGGTACCCGGGTCGCATCATCGTCGCCGAGAAGGTGGAGACGCGCGAGCAGCACCAGTTCCTCCGCGGCCTGCCCGTCGACCTGTTCCAGGGCTACTACTTCGCCCGGCCGGCGCTGCTGTCGACCGAGCGCATCCCGGTCCACACGCTCGTGCTGCTCGAGCTGGCCGGCGCCCTGCAGGACACCGACCTCGACCTGCAGAAGGTGGCCCGCCTGGTGGCCGCCGAACCGCGCGTGTCGTACCGCCTGCTCCGCCTGGTGAACTCGGCGTCGCTCGGCCTTTCGCACCGCATCGACTCGATCGAGCGGGCTGTCACCATGCTCGGCGCCGAGCAGGTGCGCCGCTTCGTCCTGCTCCTCACGCTGGCCACCAGCGAGTCGGACACGAGCGAGATCGTGAACCTGGCCGCCATCCGCGCCCGCATGGGCGAGCTGCTGGCGCCCCAGTACGGGGTCGACCCGGCCGCCGCATTCACGGTGGGCCTGCTGTCGCTGCTCGACGCCGCGCTCGGCACGTCGATCCGCGTCCTCGTGGAGCACATGCCGCTGACCGAGACGGTGCGCGCCGCGCTCGTCGACCGGCAGGGCCCGCTCGGCGTGCTGCTCGCCCACGTCATCACGTACGAGCGGGGCACGGTCCACGCCGCCTCGCCCGCCAGCCCCGACGACTTCGTCAACAGCTACGTGAACGCCCTGAGCTGGCTAGGCAAGCTGCAAGGCGACCTCGTCGGCGGCTGAACTCGGCCAACTGCTCCAACCCGGTCTGCGGTCGGATCCCTCAGCGTCGAGGCGATCCAGGAGGTCGGAGCGGGAGGCGCGGCGGGGACCGGCTCCCCGGGGGGCGCGGAGGAAAGGGTCGCGCTCGGAGAGCAGGGCCGCCAGGAGCGCGGCCTTCCGGGGGTGGCCGAGGCGTTGTCCCTCCACCAGGAGACGGCCCAGGCGCGGGTGGACCG
>JANPGL010000701.1:0-4933 GCA_031423915.1 Actinomycetes bacterium
CCCAGGTTGCGCATGAGCGCGTTGTGCAACGGCAACACCACGCCCGTGACGGGATCGACGGTGACCTCGTTGGCGATGGTGTCGGTGACGAGGTTCGGGATCTCCATGTCGTGGAACCAGTGCACCAACTCGGGGCTGAACGTCAGGCCGGGCTCGACGAAGTTGCCGTAGAACTCCTCCCGGCTCACCTTGTAGAACTTGGCGATCCAGCCCGTGCGCACGACCAGGATGTCGTTCTTGCGGATCTCGGTGCCCTGGGCCTTGGCGCACGCCATCAGGTCGACGTGCGTGAACGTCTCCGCGACGTCGAGGCACTCCTTGTTGCGGAAGCGAGCCATGTCGAGCAGCACGCCGCGACCGACCACGCCCTTGGTGGCGATGGCCATGACGCTGGCCTTGGCCAGGCCACCGATCGTGGTCTTGGAGTCGTAGCCGTTCCAGATCTGGCCGTCGTACCAGACGTGCCCGAGCGCGTCGTACTGGGTCGAGCCCTGCAGGAAGCAGGTCATGTGGTCGTCGGCGTAGTGCGCGCCGCCGGCGAAGTCGGGACCCTTGCCCGCGATGTAGTGACCCTCGTCCATCACCATCGTGCGGATGGCACCGGATCGGCCGGGCCACACCGGGTCGCCGGCCGGATCGGCCATCGGCACCTGCAGCGTGAAGGTCTTGCCCGACGAGATGCAGCCGGCGGCCTTGGCCACCACCGCCGGGGTCAGGTAGTTGAGGCTGCCCACTTCGTCGTCAGGGCCCCACTTCCCCCAGTTCTTGGGAAGGTCCTTGAACAGCTCTCCACAGGTGATCTGGTGATGCTCGGTCGCGCTCATGTGGCGTCAGCCCCCTTGTCGGTGTTCCCCGGCGCATCCCTAGCACACGGGTGGACAGGGCGACCATGGTCCGGACGCACCGGGGGAGGTCAGCGGGCGCCGACGATCACGTTCGCGCCCGCACCCCGGTACTGGCGCACGGCGTCGACGGCCAGGACCACGAGCGCGGCCCACACGAGGGAGAAGCCCGCCAGGCGCGCCGGGGGCACCGACTCGTGGAAGACGAGCACGCCGCACAGGAACTGGCCGACCGGCGTGAGGTACTGGAGCAGCCCCACCCACGTGAGCGGGATGCGCCTGGCCGCTGTGCCGAACAGCACGAGCGGCACGGCGGTCACGGGTCCGGTGAGCAGCAGCAGCGCCATGTTTCCCCCGCCCTGCGAGCCGAACGCCAGCCCGCCGCCCACCGTCGCCGCCAGCGCGAAGCCGACGAGCGTGAGCGGCAGCAGCACGGCGCTCTCGGCCGCCATCGACGCGATGGCGTCGTCGAGCACGATCGTCTTCTTGAGGTAGCCGTAGGCCCCGAAGCTGGCGGCCAGAACCAGCGCGATCCACGGCAGCCTCCCGTAGCCGATCGTCAGCACGACGACGGCCACCGCGCCGAGCAGCACGGCCCACTTCTGGGCCGGCCGCAGCCGCTCGCCCAGCACCAGCACCCCGAGCGCCACGGATACCAGTGGGTTGATGAAGTAGCCGAGCGCGGCGTCGACCACATGGTCGGCGTTCACCGCCCACACGTACACGAGCCAGTTGGTGGCCAGCAGCACGGCAGCCAGCGCGATGCGTCGGGCCCGGGCCGGGTCGGCGCGCAGCGTGGCGAAGCCGCCGGGGCGACGCAGGAGCGCCAGCACGACCGTCACGGTCACGAACGACCACACGATCCGGTGCCCCAGGATCTCGAGCGCGCCGGTGCCGCGCAACCGGTGGAAGAAGAGCGGGAACAGGCCCCAGGCCAGGTAGGCGCCGGCCCCGGCCAGCACCCCCCGCCGTTGCTCCACGACCGGGCACGCTACCCGGCCGGTCGAGGGAGTGCCCGGGGCGTGCCAAGCTTCACGCCGGGAGACGTGCGCCTTGGGGAGGCAGTCGTGGGGGTCCTGGACGATCTGGTCGTGGTCGAGCTGTCGATCGCCATCGCCGCGCCGAGCTGCTGCCGCAACCTGGCGTTCCACGGCGCCACCGTGCTGAAGATCGAATCGCCCACCAACCCCGACGTGGCCCGCCTGTTCGGGTCGGCCTGGGCGGGCGGCGTCGACCCTGCCGTCTACCGCGACACCTCGCCGTACCTGCCGGAGATGTCGGCCAACAAGCGCTCCGTGGGCCTCGACCTGAAGCACCCCGACGCCGTCGCGGCCGCACTGGCGCTGCTGGCCACGGCCGACGTGTTCGTCACCAACTACTCCACCCCGGCGGTGCGGGCGCTCGGCCTCGGCTACGACGAGGTGGCCGCGGTCAACCCGGACATCGTCTACGTGGCGCTGCCCGGCTTCGGCTCCGACGAGACGCAGCCCTACTACGAGTTCCTGGCCTGGGGCCCGAACCAGGCGCCGCTCGTCGGCCTCGACGAGCTCACCGGCTACGCCGACCAGGAACCGGCCGGCGTGGCGACCATCGCGCCGCCCGACTACTTCGCCGGGCTGCACGCGCTGACGGCCGTGCTCACCGCCCTCGAGCACCGCGAGCACACCGGTGAGGGAAGCTTCGTCGACATCGCCCAGTTCGAGACCACCGTGTCGTGCCTCGGGCCCTACCTCTACGACCACGCGCTCCGCGGGGACACGGTCGGCCGCGACGGGAACCGCGTCCCGTGGCTGGCGCCGCAGGGCTGCTACCCGTCCCGGCGCGACGACGTGTACGTCGCCGTCACGGTGGCCACCGACGACGAGTGGGCCGCGCTGGCGGCCCGGCTCGCCGCCGATGGGATCGACGGCGTCGGGGATGCCCGTTTCGCCACCGTCGCCGGGCGGGTGGACGCCCACGACGAGCTCGACGCGCTGCTCAGCCGGTTCACCTCGACGCGCTCCGCCACCCAGGCCGCGCACGAGCTGCAGGCCGTCGGCATCGCCGCCCACGAGGTGCTCGACAACACCGGCGTCCTCCACGACCCGCAGGTCCGCGACCGGCGCTGGTTCCAGGTCGTCCCGTCGCACCGCTTCCCCGACGGCGACGCGTTCAGCGGTCACCCCATCCGGCTGGCCGACACCCCGGGCGCCTGGTGGCGCGCCGGTCCGTCGATGGGCCAGGACACGGCCTCCGCGCTGGCCGCGCACGCCGGGTTCGACGCCGCCGCCGTCGAGGCGCTCGTCGCCTCGGGCGCAGCCTTCACCGCGGCGGAACCCGAGCTGACCCTGCGCCGACCGTACGCCGACTACGCCGGCATCCTCCTCGGCGAGCGGGGCGCCTGATGGCCGGGCCGTGGGCGGGCGTGCGCGTCGTCGAGGAAACGGGCCTCACCGGCGCCTACGCCACCCGCCTGTGGGCGGCGCTCGGCGCCGAGGTCGTCGTACCCGAACCCGCCGCCGGGCATCCGCTGCGCCACCTGCCGCCGTTCGCGCCTGGACGCCCCGACGAATCGCTGTGGTGGGCCTACTTCGGCCAGGGCAAGCGCTCGGTGGTGGCCGAGCCGGGCAGCGCCGAGCACACCCGGCTGCTGGCCGGCGCCGACGTCGTCATCACGGACGTGGCGCCAGGGGCCGACCGACCCCGGCCCGCCCACGATCGCCAGGTGGTGGTGGCCGTGACCCCGTTCGGGCTCACCGGCCCCCGTCGCGACTGGCACGGCTCGGAGCTCGTGGCGTGGGCGTCGTCGGGACTCGCCCACACGTTCGGGTTCCCCGACCGCCCGCCGGTCGCCATCGCCCCCGCCGTCCAGTTCGCCGCCCACGTCACGTCGCTGTACGCCGTCAACGCGGCCATGTTGGCGCTGAGAGCCGTGCGCCGCACCGGCCGGGGCCAGGTGGTCGACGTCTCGATGCAGGAGTGCTGCCTGTCGCTCGCACCCGAGACCGGTGTGGCGCTGTTCCTCGACGACCGGCTCCCCCGCAACCGGCCCGGCAACCGCCGGGCCGTCACCCGCCCGTGGGGGCTGTACCCGTGCGCCGACGGGTTCGTGTCGTTCCTCGTGCTCCAGCCCAACCACTGGCGCTCGATGGCGACGTGGATCGCCGAGGAGACCGGCATGGACGCGGTGCTCGACGAGGCGTTCGTCGACATGCGCGTTCGCTGGGAGGTGAGCGACTTCATCGACGACCTCACCGAGCAGCTGACCCGCGATCGCACGAAGATCGACCTGTTCGTGGAGGGCCAGCGCCGGGGCATCCCCGTCACTCCGGTCAACACGATCGGCGACCTGCGCACCGATCCGCACCTGCGCTCGGCCGGGTTCTGGCGGACCGAGCAGCACCCGACCCTCGGATCGCTCGAGGGCCCCGGCGCCCCCTTCCGGGTGAACCACGACTGGTTCGGCTGGACCTGCGCTCCCGCCCTGGGCCAGCACACGGCCGAACTGCTCGCCGGCATGTGACCGGCCCGTTCGGGACGCGGGCGGCCGGCCCCCTACGATCGGCGCCATGGACTTCGACTGGACGCCGGAGCAGCTCGAGCTTCGCGACAAAGCACGTGCGATGGCCGCCGAGGGGGTGGCGCGCTACGGCCGCCACGCCGACTGCTGGATGAACGGCTACTCGCGCGAGTTCTCCAGGGAGCTCGGTGCGGCCGGGTTCATCGGTATGACATGGCCGACCCTGCACGGCGGCGGCGGTCGCCCGAGCATCGAGAGTCTCATCGTGGCCGACGAGATGATCTCGGCCGGCGCACCGATCGCGGCGTCCTGGTTCGCCGACCGCCAGATGGGCCCGACCATCATCACGTACGGCACCGACGAGCAGAAGAAGCGCTACCTGCCCGAGATGCTCGCCGGTGAGGTCACCTGGTGCATCGGCATGAGCGAGCCCGAGGCCGGCAGCGACCTGGCGTCGCTGAAGACCACGGCGGAGCGTGACGGCGACGTGTGGGTCATCAACGGCCAGAAGATCTGGACGAGCTTCGGTGCCCACGCCGACTACTGCTACCTGATCTGCCGCACGTCGAGCGACGGACCGAAGCACCAGGGC
>JANPGL010000702.1:0-5095 GCA_031423915.1 Actinomycetes bacterium
CCTGCCGTCACGGGTCGCCGTGGGCTTCACGTACGGCGAGGCACCGGCCGGCAGTGCAGCGTCGAAGGGCGATGCGACCGATCCAACGGGCCCGTCGGTGACGTGGACCGTCCGCGGGCGCCACGCGCACGCCTGGCCCGAGGTGTACCTGGGCGGCGTCGGCTGGGTCCCGTTCGAGCCCACCCCCGGTCGAGGCAACCCGGACGCCGAGCAGTACACGGGCGTGCCGACGCAACAGATCGACGAGAGCCCGGTCATCGATCAGCCGACCACTGCCACGACGATCGCCATCCCGACGCCGAGCCTGACGCTGCCGCCCCGGTCGGCGTTCCCGAACGAGCAGCCCGAGATCTCGGTGGCGCCCGGCACCGGCGGGGGCGGTGGCGGCGGGTTCCCGACGTGGCTGCTCGGCCTTCTCGTCGGCGCGGTCGCCGCCGTCGCGGCGGTGGCCGCTTGGATCGGCCTGGTGCGCGCCCTCTACGGCCGCCGCTGGCGCCGCCGGTTCGAGGTTGCGACCTCGCCGTCCGAGCGTGTGGTCGTCCGCTGGCACCAGACGCTCGACGAGTTGCGCCACGCCGGCTTCCGCTACCGCGCCCAGGACACTCCGGTGGAGGTGGCCCGGCGGCTGCAGGCGGCCGAGTCGCTCCAGGGCAGCGGCCTCGACACCCTCGCCCGCCACGTGACCGTGGCCGCCTACGCCGTCAGCGAACCCGGCACCGAGGTGCTCGACGAGGTCGATCGCATCCACCACACCATCGCCACCCGGGCATGGCACATCGGCTCACGCAAGGAACGTCTGCTCCGCCGGCTCGACCCCCGGCCGTTGTGGCGGCGGCTCCCGGGTGACGCCCAACGGGCCGACGACGGCCGCCTGCGCTGAACGCGGCCTGCGTCGACGGGCCGTTCGGCGGAGCGGACCTCAGTCGTCGTAGCGGCGCCGGGGTCGACCGACCCCGAAGCGGTCCCGGCGCAACGCAGCCCGGCGAACGCCGAGCGCCTGCACGAGCGGGGCACCGAGGACGCGCAGGCTGCGGTCGACGGCGAGCGCGGAGACGAGCATCACCAGGAAGCCGGCGAACGCCGCGAACACGTTGAGCGGAAGCAGCGCAAGGGTGAGCGCCAGCCCGGCGACACAACCCACCACACCGAGACGCAGACGCCGGGTGGCGTGCTTCTCGACGTTGGCGCCCGCGACCGCCTGCGCGAACTCGGGGTCGTGCTCGTAGAACTGCTGCTCGATCTGCTGCAGGATCCGCTGTTCTTCTTCCGAGAGCGGCATTGCCCCGAACCCCTTCGTCCGCCCGGCTGGGCCATCTTCCCACACCGTCTTGTTCTCCTCAACGAGTCGGCAGGAAGCCGTCAACATCAAGGCGTTCGGCTCAACTCCCGGCAACCGGGAGCCCACACTGCGAAGGCTTTCCACCCGCAGACCGGGTGCTTCGTCGCGTCCCCTGGAGCGTAGGTCGGCGGGCCCGCCGATGGTCATCGGGGGGACGGAGGTCACGCGGCGTTCACGTCGTCTCTGGCCGGCTCGGGCGGTCGCCACCCGGCGGACCGTCGGGCGCGCCGGGGCCCCACTGCTGCTCACCCCGGCGCAGGGGCGCCAGGCGCTGCTTGCCCGGCTCGCCGCGCACCAGGCTGGCCGGTCCGATGGCCGAGTCGCCGAAGCGATCCCTGATCTCGTCGACGGCCCGGGTGGCGTCGAGCCACTCCGGTTCCGTGCCCGCCGTCTCGTCGCCCGTGCCGTCGAGACGGAGCTGGCGGGGGGCGTCGGCCGCCAGGTTCGAGACGCTCAGCCCGAGGAGGCGCACGCCCGGTGTCGGGTCGACGGCGGCCAGCAACCGCCGACCGATCGCCAGGAGCGCAACGCCGGTATCGAGCACTTCGTCGGTCGTCTCCGACCGGGTGATGGTGGCGAACGAGCCGAACCGGATCTTCAGGGTGACCGTGCGGCCCGCCACCCCGGCCCGGCGCAGCCGGGTGGCCACGGCGTCGGCCAGGCGCACCAGCTCGCGGTCCAGCTCGTCGTGGTCGTGCCGGTCGTGGGCGAAGGTCTGCTCGTGGCCGACCGATTTGGCCTCCCGATCGGGTTCCACCGGCCGGTCGTCGGAGCCCGACGCCAGGCCGTGCAGGTGGCGCCCCGACGACTGCCCGAGCCCGGCCACCAACGCGTCGAGCGGGAGCGCCGCCAGGTCGCCCACGGTGGCCACGCCGAGCCGGCGCAGCCGTTCGAGCGTGGCCGGGCCCACTCCCCAGAGGGCCTGCACCGGCAACGGGTGCAGGAACGCCACCTCTCCGCCGGGCGGCACCACCACGATCGTCCGGCCCGGCCGGACGCCCGACGGCGACGCCTTCGGCTTGGCCGCCTCCGACGCCAGCTTGGCCAGCAACTTGGTCGTCGCCACGCCGACGGAGCAGCTCAACCGCACCTCGTCGGTGATGCGCCGACGCAGCTCGGTGGCGATCTCCAGCCCACCGCCGAACAGCCGGCGGGCCCCAGTCACGTCGAGGAAGGCCTCGTCGAGCGCGATGGGCTCGACGAGGGGCGTGAACGCCCTGAAGATCTCGTGGACCTGGCGGCTCGCTTCCTCGTAGGCCGCGAAGTCGGGCGACAGGAACAACGCGTGGGGGCACCGCCGCCGGGCCTGCGACGACGGCATGGCGGAGTGGACCCCGAAGCGACGCGCCTCGTACGAGCAGGCGGCCACCACGCCCCGATTGCCCGTGCCGCCCACGATGACCGCCCGGCCGCGCAGCTCGGGCCGGCGCCGCACCTCGACGCCGACGTAGAACGCGTCCATGTCGACGTGCAGGATCGTGCGCGGCGACCCTGCGGTCGGCGGGTCGGCGTTCACGCCGGGTGGAGCCAGTGGCGGACTCGACGCACGCGGTCGCGGGTCCCCCACATGGTGACGAGACCGAACGCCTCGAGGACGATGCGGCTCGACATCTTCGACTCACCGTACGTCCGGTCGATGAAGGCGATGGGCACCTCGACGAAACGGGCACCCACCCCGGTCGCCTCGTAGACGAGCTCGATCTGGAAGCCGTACCCCTCGGCCGACAGGTGGTCGACGTCGACCCGATCGAGCAGCGACGCGCGCATGGCCCGATACCCGCTGGTGGCGTCCCGTACGGGCAGGCACAGCATCGCCGCCGCGAAGCGGTTCCCGACGCGCGACAGCGTCCGGCGCCGCCAGGTCCAGCGCGGGATCGATCCGCCCGGGGCGTAGCGCGAGCCGATGGCGACGTCGGCCCCTCCGGGACCGCTGACCTCGGCCACGAGCTCGGGCAGCACCACGGGGTCGTGCGAACCGTCGGCGTCCATCTGCACGACCACGTCGAAGCCCTCGGCCATTGCCCAGGCGAACCCGGCGCGGTAGGCGGCCGCGAACCCGGCGCGGGTGCCCCGGTTCAGCACCGTGATCTGGCCCAGGTCGGCGGCCAGCTTCTCGGCCAGCTCAGCGGTGCCGTCTGGGCTGTCGTCGTCGACGACGACGACGTCGGCGTCCGGGAGATGCTCGCGGACGGACCGCAGGATCCCCTCGATGTTGGGGCGCTCGTTGTAGGTGGGGAGGATCACCGCCGCCGCCATCCCGAGCAGCGTACGGCCCGGGCCACTCCGGGTGGGGGAGTCTACGATCGTCCGTCGTGGCCGAACCCGAACGTCCCTTGTCCGCACTCCCGTCGACCCGCGCCCGGGCGCTGGCCTTCGTCGCCATCCTCGTCGGCGGTCTGGCCGGCGCGTTGATCGGCTACGGGTTCGTCGATCTGCAGTGCACCGGCAGCTGCGCCACCCCCGACGCCATCGGCGCGCTCACCGGGGCCGTGTTGGCGGCAGCCGGCACGGCCGTGGTCGCCGTGCTCGCCCTGCGGGCGATGGGCGAGTGGCGCCAGCTCGGCGACCGGCAAGGCCGGGGTCGCGTGTGAGCCGCCGGGGCGCCGACGCGGCCTCCCTACTGGCGTTGGCCATCGAGCTGGGCACCGCGGCGGGCCGCCTGGCGGCCGACGGTCGCCTGGCCGGTCTGCGGCACGTGAAGACGAAGTCGTCGGCCACCGACATGGTCACCGAGTTCGACGGTGCCGCCGAGCGGCTCATCGTCGAGGGCCTGGCGGCGGCACGCCCCGACGACGGCGTCGTCGGCGAGGAGGGGACGACCACGGCCGGCACGAGCGGCCTGTCGTGGTTCCTCGACCCGATCGACGGCACGACGAACTACCTGTACGGCATCGCGCAGTGGAGCGTCTCGATCGGCGTGGCCGACGCCGAGGGCATGCTCGTCGGGGTGGTCGTCGCCCCTGACCTGGGCGAGACGTTCACCGCCACCCGGGGCGGCGGCGCCCACCTGAACGGCGACACCATCTCGGCCAGCGGGCTCGACGACCTGTCGCGGGCGCTGGTCGGCACCGGCTTCTCGTACTCCGCCGAGCGACGGGGCCAGCAGGGTCGGGCCGCGGCCGCCCTCCTCCCCCACGTCCGCGACCTCCGCCGATTCGGGTCGGCCAGCCTCGACCTGTGCGCGGTGGCCTGCGGACGCCTCGACCTGTACTACGAGACCGGGCTCAACTCGTGGGACATGGCCGCCGGCGACCTGATCGCCTGCGAGGCCGGCGCCGTGACGAGCGACTTCGCCGGCGGTCCGGTGCGCCCCGAGCAGCTGCTGGCCTGCGCGCCGGCACTCGCCGGACCGGCCCGACGGCTGCTCGCCGAGGTCGGTGCCCTGCCCTCCTGAGCGCGGCCGGGTGGCCGCTCGGCGTCCGCGGCCGCACCCGAGGCTCCGGATAGGGCAACATGGGGAGACAATGGGCACTCGCATCCTCACCGTGGAAGACGACGAGCGGATCCGTACGGCCGTGAAGATGGCCCTCGAGGACGAGGGCTGGTCGGTCGAGGAGACCGCCACGGGCGAGGACGCGCTCGACGCGTTCAACCGTGAACCGGCCGACGTCGTCCTCATCGACATCATGCTCCCGGGCATGGACGGCTTCGAGCTGTGTCGGTCGATCCGCCGATCCAGCGACGTCCCGATCGTGATGGTGACGGCGCGCGCCGACACCCACGACGTCGTCGCCGGTCTCGAGGCGGGCGCCGACG
>JANPGL010000703.1:0-9627 GCA_031423915.1 Actinomycetes bacterium
CCGCCGTCGCCGCGGTAGCCCGTGGCGGCGAGCGCCAGACGCACGGGCTCCTTGTCGAGGCTCTCCGGTTCGTGGCCCGCACCGAGCCGCTCGTCGAGCGTGGCGGCGACCCACAGCCGCGACGAGTCGGGCGTGTGGACCTCGTCGATGAGCAGCAGCTCGCCGTCGGCGTCGAGGCCGAACTCGTACTTGGTGTCGGCGAGCACCAGGCCGGAGCGCGCCGCCACCTCGACGCCGCGGGCGAACAGCGCCAGGGCCGCCGCCATGGTGCGTTCCCACCGCGCGGGTTCCACCAGGCCCCGCTCGACCACCTCGGCGCACGACAACGGTTCGTCATGACCGCCGTGCTCGGCCTTGGTGGTCGGCGTCACGATCGCCGCGGGGAGCTCGTCGTGCTTGCGGAGGCCGTCGGGCAAGCGATAGCCGTCGATCAGCCGCTGGCCGGCGGCGTAGCGCTCCCACAGCGACGTCGAGGTCGACCCCGTGATGCGACCGCGCACGATGACCTCGACGGGCAGGGGGCGCGCCCGGCGGGCGATCAGTGCGTTCGGGTCGGGCTGGGCCAGCGCGTGGTTGGCGACGATGTCGCCGGTCGTGGCGAACCACCACCAGGCGAGCTGGTTCAGGACCTGCCCTTTGTACGGCACACCGGCGACGACCCGGTCGAAGGCCGAGAGCCGGTCGGTGGTGACGAACAGCTTGCGCTCGGCGTCGAGGTCGTAGGCGACGCGCACCTTGCCCTCGCTGCGCCCGGGCAGCGCCAGGTCGACGTCCAGGCAGGGCGCCGGGAGGATGCGGGGATCGGGCGCGGCGGTCATGACGCGGCGGCGTGACGCACGCCGTTGCGGAAGAGCGGCAGGCACCCGCCGCGTCGGTCACCGCGGTGGAACCTGGGGTGCTGCCAGTCGTGGATGTGGTTCTCCGGGTGGGGCATGAGGCCGAGCACGAGGCCGGTGGGGTCGCAGATGCCGGCGATGTCGTTCGCCGACCCGTTCGGGTTCGCCGGGTAGCCGCCGCCCGCGGGCGCGCCGTCCTCGCCCGAGTAGCGCAGCGCGACCTGCCCGCTGGCCTCCAACCGGTCGACCACGTCGGTCGGGGCGTGGAAGCGGCCCTCGCCGTGGGCGACGGGGCAGGCCAGCGGCTCGTCGAGGCCGGTCGTCCACACGCACCGGCCGGCGGCGGGCACGGCCAGCGTCACCCAGCGGCACTCGAACCGCCCGGAGTCGTTCGGTGCCAGCACGTTGGGGCCGGCGCCGCCCGGCAGCAGACCCAGGCGCACGAGCGTCTGGAAGCCGTTGCAGATGCCCAGCACGGGTCGGCCGGCGGCCAGCAGCGCCGCTACGCCTTCGCCGAGGATGTCGGCCAACTCGAGGGCGAAGAGCTTGCCCGACCCGAGCGCGTCGGCGAACGAGAAGCCGCCGGCCACCACCACGAGCCGGGCGGCGTCGAGCGCCTTGGGCTCGTCGCGCAGCTCGGCGAGCGTGACGATGCGGGCCGCGGCGCCCGCGGCGTCGAGCGCGGCGGCCACGTCGCCGTCGCGGTTGGTGCCGGGCGCGGCGATCACGACGGCGGGCAGGCGGGAGGCGCTCATGCCGAGACCCCCGGAACGTGGCCGGCGAACGCTCGCACCAGGTCGGCGACGGGTAGCTCGATCGTCGGGCCGGCGGTCGCCACGCGCAGCGTGGGCTCGGCGGTGACGGTGCCGAGGCGCAGGGCATCGCCGCCCATCGCGGTCACGAACCCCTCGGCGTCGTCGGGGGCCACCTCCACGAGCAGTCGCCCGTTCGACTCGCTGAACAGCGACACCACCGGGTCGCCGTCGATGCGGAGGTCGAGACCGAGGCGTCCACCGATGGCCATCTCGGCCGCGGCCACGGCCAACCCGCCCTCGCTCAGGTCGTGGGCGGCGCGCACGAGGCCGGAGCGCATGGCGGCGTGGAGGCGGCGGTAGCGGGCGGGCGAGTCGTGATCGGGGCCGGGCACGGAACCGTCGGCGTCGATGCCGAGCACGAGATCGAGGTGGCTCCCGCGCAGCTCGTCGAGCGTGCGACCGACGAGGAAGATCACGTCGCCGACCGCTTTGGCGTCGCTGGTGACGGTCTGGCGCAGGTCCGGCACGATCCCGAGGGCGTGGATCACGAGCGTCGGCGGGATGGCGTGGCGGAGCCCGTCGTCGCCCAGGTACTCGTTGTTCAGGCTGTCCTTGCCCGACACGTACGGCGCGCCGTGCGCCCGCGCCGCGGCGCAGCACCCCTCGACGGCCTGCACGAGCTGGCCGAGCGTCTCGGGCCGACGTGGGTCACCCCAGGAGAAGTTGTCGAGCAGTGCGATGCGGTCGGGGTCGGCGCCGACGGCGACGACGTTGCGGATGGCCTCGTCGACGACGCTCCACGCCATGCGCCCGGCGGCGAGCGCGCCGTAGCGCGTGTTCACGCCGATCCCGATGGCGGCGGCCTCCGGCCCACCGCCGGGCGCCAGCACCGAGGCGTCGACGGGGCCGTCACCGGCGGCGCCGCCGTACGGGCGCACGACGGTGCCGCCCAACACCTCGTGGTCGTAGCCGATGACGACGTCCTGGTTGGAGCGCAGGTTCACGTGGGCGAGCAGGGCGAGCAGTGCGCCCCCCGGGTCGGCCACCGAGCGAGTGCCGTGCGCGGCGGGCACCGTCGGGCGGGCCGCCGTCATGCGACGGGCGGGCCGGCCGTCGTGCAGGAACCCGACGTCGAGGTCGACCACCGGGGTGCCGGCGTTCCGCACCACGAGGCGGCGGTCGCCGGTGAACTCGCCGATGTCGGCCAGCTCGACCTCGTACCGATCGCACACGTCACGCAGAGCGCCGATGCGGTCGCCGGGCACGGCGAGCACCATGCGCTCCTGCGCCTCCGACAGCCATGCCTCCCACGGCGCCAGCCCGGGGTACTTGCGGGGCACCAGGTCCAGCTCGACGTCGGCTCCCAGCACGGCCGCCATCTCGCCCACGGCCGACGACAAGCCGCCCGCCCCGCAGTCGGTGATGGCGTTGTAGAGCCCGGCGTCGCGGGCGGCGAGGACCACGTCGAGCACGCCCTTCTCGACGATGGGGTCACCGATCTGCACGCTGGCGCCGGCCACCTCGCCCGTCGTGGCGTCCATGGTCATCGACGAGAACGTGGCGCCGCGGATGCCGTCGCGGCCGGTGCGCCCGCCGATGACCACGACGCGGTCCCCCACCTCGGGCGTCGACCGATGGGAGCCCGTGGGCAGCACGCCGACGCAACCGCAGAACACGAGCGGGTTCGCCGTGTAGGCGGGGTCGTAGGCGATGGCGCCGGCGACCGTGGGCACGCCGAGCTTGTTGCCGTAGTCGGCCACGCCGGCGATGACACCGTCGCGGATGCGGCGAGGGTGGAGCACCCCGGTGGGCAGTGTCGCCGGGTCGGTGTCGGGAGGGCCGAAGCAGAGCACGTCGGTGGCGGCGATGGGTTTGGCCGACACGCCGAGCACGTCGCGCAGGACGCCGCCGACGCCGGTGTTGGCGCCACCGAACGGCTCCACGGCCGACGGGTGGTTGTGCGTCTCGGCTTTGATGGCCAGGTCGAGCCGGTCGTCGAACGCCACGATGCCGGCGTTGTCGACGAAGGCCGAGCGGACCCACGGCGCGGCGATGGCGTCGGTCGTGTCGCGCAGCTGGCGCAGCAGGGGTGGGATCGGCGTCCCGTCGGCCCAGCTGAGCGTGGCCCGGAACGTCTTGTGGGCGCAGTGCTCGCTCCAGGTCTGGGCCAGCACCTCGAGCTCGACGTCGGTCGGCTCGCGCCCGACCCCGGCGAAGTGCGCCTGCACCGCCAGCAGTTCGGCCGGATCGAGGGCTAGGCCGCGCCGGCGCGAGAGCGCGTCGAGCCCGGCGTCGTCGAGGCCGGTGAGCGTCACCGGCTCGACGTCGCCCGACGAGTCGCCGACGGCCTCGTGGGGTTCGATGCGGCCACGGGCGGCGTGCTCCACGACCGGATTGGCCAGCAGGCGGGTGATCAGGCGGTCGAGGTCGGCCTCGCTGACGTTGCCGTACACCTCGTAGCGCGAGCCCGTGGCCACGTCGAGCCGCTCGGTGACGCCGACCAGGCGGGCGCCGCGGGCCACGGCCTGAGCCACCGGGTCGGTGACCCCGGCGTGGAGCACGGTCTCGACCACCCGGCCGCCCTCTACCTCCTCCGAGCGATCCCACGAGGCGTCGTGGAGCAGGGGGTCGGTGAGCACGGTACCGACCAGGCCATCGGCGTCGACGCGGGGGCCGTGACGTAGGAAGACGAGCGACGCCCGTTCGATCCTGGTGACCCCCGGCACCCCCAGCAATCGCGCCTGTGCGCCCAACTCCTCAGCCGCCGCACCACGTACGCGCCCGCGAACGGTGAGGCACCTCCACTCCGACCCTGCCACCGCGCCGACGCTACCCCCCACGGGTCTTGTCGTGCCGTTTCGCTCCTTGACGAAGTGTTCAACCGGCGGCTCGACCGGGGCCCGGGCAGACGTCCGCTAGCGTCCGCGACGGACGAGGGGAGGTCCTATGGTGGACGACGTCGAATGGCGTGAGCTGGCCACTCCGGCGGCAGCCGAGCAGCTCCGGACGGACGGGATCGTGTTCCTGCCGGGCCTGGTGCACCCGCTGTGGCTGCAGCTCATCGAGATGGGGATCACCCGCATCCTCAACAACTCCAGTCGGAAGCAGACGTTCTTCGACGGGGACGAGGGATCGTTCATCGACACGGTGCGGAACTTCGACGTCACGCCCGAGTTCCAGCGCCTGCTGTTCGACTCGCCGCTCGCCGACGTGGCGGCCGCCCTGTTCGGCACCGAGCGGGTGTGGCTGCTCTTCGACCACGTCTTCGTGAAGGACGGGGGGAACTGCCGGCGCACGCCCTGGCACCAGGACCTCACGTACTGGCCGGTCGAGGGCACGCTGCTGGCCTCGATGTGGATCACCCTCGACCCGGTCCCGAAGCACGAGTGCCTGGAGTACGTGCGGGGTTCGCACAAGGCGACGCTGTACGACGGTTTCGACCCGCCCCGCTCGGGCGAGGACCCGACGCTCCCCTTCTACGGCGAGGGATTCCCGCGGCTGCCCGACATCGAGGCCGAACGGGACCGGTGGGACATCGTCTCCTGGGACATCACGCCCGGCGACGTGGTGGTCTTCCACCCCGGGGTCCTCCACGGTGGCGGCCAGACGAGTGAGGGCCGGCGCCGACGCACCTTGTCGGTGCGGTTCTTCGGCGAGGACGTCGTGTTCGCCGAGCGGCCCCGCACCCGGCCGACGGCGCCCCGCACCCCGGGGCTCGAGCTGGTGCTGCGGCCGGGCGAGCCCTTGCGCCACCCGTACTACCCCCGCTTGCGCCCGAAACCGGCGAACCAGACCGCCGCCTTCTACGAGTAGCAGCCAGGGAGGCCGGTCGGCCCGGCCCTACACTGGCTCGTCCCCCACTCGACCGAGAACCCATGACGCTCAACGATCACGTCCAGGCCGAAGCGTCTCGCCGCCGGACGTTCGCCATCATCTCCCACCCCGACGCCGGCAAGACCACGCTGACGGAGAAGTTCCTGCTCTACGGCGGGGCCCTCCAGACGGCGGGCGCGGTCAAGGCCCGCGGCGGCCGCCGCTCGGCCACGTCGGACTGGATGGAGATGGAGCAGGAGCGCGGCATCTCGATCACGTCGACCGTGCTGCAGTTCCCGTATCGCGATTGCGTCGTGAACCTCCTCGACACGCCGGGCCACAAGGACTTCTCGGAGGACACCTACCGCGTCCTGTCGGCCGCCGACGCCGCCGTCATGGTGCTCGACGCCGCCAAGGGCATCGAGCCGCAGACGCTGAAGCTGTTCGAGGTGTGCCGCGCCCGGGAGATCCCGCTCGTCACGTTCATCAACAAGTGGGACCGTCCCGGGCGCGAGACGCTCGACCTGCTCGACGAGATCGAGCGCCTGCTCGACATCAAGGGCACGCCCGTCACGTGGCCCGTGGGCATCGCCGGCGACTTCCGCGGCGTGATCGACGTCCGCACCGGCACCTACATCCGCTACACCCGCACCAGCCGCGGGGCCAGCGAGGCCGGTGAGGAGATCGTCGACGCCGCCACCGCGGCGGCCGAGGAGGGCGGCGCCTGGCGGCAGGCCCAGGACGAGCTCGAACTGCTGGCCGCCACCGGCGCCGAGCACGACCTCGAGACGTTCCAGGCCGGTATCACCACCCCGATCTTCTTCGGCTCGGCCATCACGAACTTCGGCGTCCGACCGCTGCTCGACGCCGTCATCGACCTGGCGCCGGCTCCCACCACGCGCACCGACGCCGACGGCAAGCCCCGCGAGCTCACCGACGACTTCTCGGCGTTCGTGTTCAAGGTGCAGGCCAACATGGACCGCAACCACCGCAACCGCATCGCGTTCGCCCGCGTCTGCTCCGGCCGCTTCGAGCGCGGCATGGTGGTCACCCACGCCCGCACCGGCAAGCCGTTCGCCACCAAGTACGCCCACTCGGTGTTCGGCCAGGAGCGCGAGACGGTCGAGGAGGCGTTCCCCGGCGACGTGGTCGGCCTCGTGAACGCCACCGACGTGCGCGTCGGCGACACCCTCTATGCCGGGGCCAAGGTCGTGTTCGCCGGCATCCCGAGCTTCTCACCCGAGTTCTTCGCCACCGCCCGCGCGCTCGACCCGGGCCGCTACAAGCAGTTCCACCGCGGCATCGCCCAGCTCGACGAGGAGGGCGTGGTGCAGGTGCTGCGCCAGCCCGACAACCCCGAGCAGCCCCCGGTGCTGGCCGCCGTGGGTCAGCTCCAGTTCGAGGTGGTGGCCAACCGCCTGGCCAACGAGTTCGGTGCTCCCACCGAGCTGTCGTCGAGCCGCTTCACGTTGGCCCGCCGCACCGACGAAGCCAGCCGGGCCAAGCTGGCCAAGATGTCGGGCGTCGAGGTGATGCGCCGCAGCGACGGCGTGCTGCTGGCGCTGTTCGAGTCGAAGTACTGGCTGAACCACCTGCGGGCCAACCAGCCCGACCTCACGCTCGAGCCGCTCGTGGCCGGCGCCCTGGCCGACCTGACGAACTGAGCCCCGGCGCGCCCTTGCGGGCGGCACCGGGGCCGGAGACGAACGTCAGAAGCCGTCGACGATCATGGCGAAGCCCTCGGTGGCAGCCAGGCGCTTGCCGATGACGGCCTGGTACGCCTCCGAGTTGTACCAGGCCAGCAGGGCGGCCTTGTCGGGGAAGCCGAGGATGACGCAACGGCCACCGACCGGCGTGCCCTCGAGCGCTTCGGCGGTGTTGGTGACGGCGATCGGGGTGACGGTGTGGCCGGCGAGCGTGGGGCCGGCGGCGGCCTGGTACTCGTTGAGCAGGTCGAGGTCGTTGATCTTGGCGTTGACGACGAGGTATGCGGTCATGGCGCTGGATCATTGCAGCTCCGGCGCCGGGTGCCGAACGCCGCGGGTCGGCCGATGCGTCCCGAGCCCGCTCCGTCCCGCCGGCGAGACCCGCGGGGGCCGACAACCGCGGCCCGCCGGGCTCGCGGCCGCGCTCAGCGACGCGTGTCGAGCAGGGAGATCTTCTGCCAGATCTTGCGGGACATGCCGAGGGTGAGCGTCTCGATCTCGCTGACGGTGTCGAGCACCACGGCGTCGGCCGACTCCTGGGCGCACAGGGCCGCGCCCTTTCCCACCATCGCCAGCAGCTCGCTGCAGTAGTCGAGGTAGCGGCCGAGCCCGTCGGCCGTCAG
Organism: Actinomycetes bacterium; assembly: GCA_031423915.1. Taxonomy (GTDB): domain Bacteria; phylum Actinomycetota; class Acidimicrobiia; order Acidimicrobiales; family Ilumatobacteraceae; genus JANMAT01. Next base: position 7,734 of record JANPGL010000703.1, read on the forward strand.
GTCGAGCTGCGGCGAGGCCTCGGTGCTCGGGTAGTCGGCACGCAGTCGTTCGGGGTCCTTGGTCAGCTGGTGCATGTCGATCACGTGGGCCAGCGACCGCAGCCGGTACAGCGAGGCGAGCGATCGCCGCCGGCGCTGCCGGGCCGGCACCGAGACCAGGAAGAAGACGGCGAGACCGGCGAACACCACGTCGTTGATGGCGCTCTCGATGAGCGGCAACCACTGGAACGCCAGCGTGCCGTCCGCCGCGCGGAACGCGTCGCGCAGCGACAGCCCGAGCGCCCCGGCGGCGAGTGCGACCACGACCGCCACGCCCACCGCGCATACCGTGCCGACGAGGCGCTGGCGCCGGCGACGCTCGGCCGACTCGGCGACGACCCGTTCGATCACCTGCCGGACCTCGAGGGCCACCCGTCCGAGGTTGCGCTCCGGGAAGCGGGCGACGATGCGGCCGTGCAACGTATCGAGCGTGGCCAGCAGCATGCTCGGATCGAGGCGCTGGAACCGACCGTCGGTCCGGGCGCCGCTCACGATCCGAGCCTCCGACCGGGTCGGGTCGCCAACGCGGCGGCGACGCAGGCGGCCACGACCAGTGCACCGACACCCACCGCGACCGTCGGGCGCCCCGTGGCGATCGCGACGAGCACGAACAGGCAGCTCACGACCAGGCAGACCAGCGCCACCAGGTGCCGGGTGCGCTCCACGCCGGCGACTCTAGTGGTCCCTTCGAATGACCGACCGCGACCGGCTCCGGCTCGCCTAGCCTGTGTGGGGCCAAGGGTCGGTCCGCCTCGTCCGAGGTGGGACGGCCCAGCCCGTGCACCACCACCGTGATCTGTCCGTCCTGCAGCCACCCCACGCCGGAGGGGGCCGCGTTCTGCCCCTCGTGCGGCCACGCGCTCCCCACTGCGGGCGCGCGCGGCGACGAGCGTCGCGTGGTCACGGAGCTGTTCGCCGACGTTGTCGGGTTCACCGGGTTCGCCGAACGTCGGGACCCCGAGCAGGTCAAACGCCTCATCGACGGCTGCTTCCAGCGGCTGGCGGCCGACATCGACCACCACGGCGGGCGGGTCGACAAGTTCCTGGGCGACGGCGTCCTGGCGCTGTTCGGTGCGCCGACGGCCCACGAGGACGACGCCGAACGTGGCGTGCGCACCGGTCTGGCGATGCAGGCGACCGCCGACGCCTATGCCACCGAGGTCGGCGTCCCGATCCGGCTGCGCGTGGGCGTTTCGACGGGCGAGGTGCTCGTCGGCGCGCTCCGGGCCGGCGGCGACTACACGGCGCTCGGCGACGTGGTGAACCTGGCCTCGCGCCTGCAGACCGAGGCGCCGCCCGGTGGCGTCCTCGTCGGGTCGGCGACGTACCTCGCCACCCGGGGGCTCATCGCCTACGAGCCAGCGGGCACGCTGACCGTGCGGGGCAGGACCGAGTCGGTCGAGACGTGGCTGGCCGGAGAACCGCTTGCCCTGCCGGGCTCGCGCCGGGTCGGGCGTCGCTTCCCGCTCGTCGGCCGGGACGAGGAGCTGTCGACGCTCGTGGCCGCGGCCGGGCTCGCCGTCACCCGCTTCCGGCCGCTCGTCGTCGCCATCGAGGGCGAGGGCGGAATGGGCAAGAGCCGCCTCGCCGAGGAGATGGCGGACGCGGTGGCCGAGAAGCACGGCGCCACGACCGTCGCCGGTCGCTGCCTCCCCTACGGCGAGACGACGCCGCTGGCGCCGATGGCGTTCGCGCTGCGCCCCCTGCTGGGTCTCTCCGAAGAAGGCGTCCCGACCCACGCCGAGGTCGAGGGCGCCGTTCGTCAGTTCGGCGCCGAGTTGCCGCCGCCGGCCGAGCGCGTCGTTGACGCCGTGCTCCACCTGTTCAGGGGCGCCACGCCGCTGGCGGGCATCGA
>JANPGL010000704.1:0-2444 GCA_031423915.1 Actinomycetes bacterium
GTCACGCGGCCCGGCGAACACCTTGATGCCGTCGGTGATCGTCTTCACCGCCGGGGCGGCGAGGTCGGCGTCGTAGTTCGGCATCGAGCGCGGGCCCACGTTCACCGGCGGCACCGGCAGGTTGGCGCCGATCACCTTCGAGGTCGTGCGCCCTGCCGGGTCGCGGGACACCTCGGTGACCGAGTACGTCTGGCGCACGTTCAGGTCGGGATCGGCAAGCGACGTGACCTGACCGGTGTTGTAAAGGAACGTGTCGCCGTTCGCCGTCGTCGTGGTGAAGCGGAACTCGTACTCCTTGTCCGCCACCGCGTCACCGTCGGAATCGACGTTCAGCTGGTACAGCACGTCATCGGCGAACCGGTAGAAGTTCGGCCCGCCCGCCGGATCCTCGAACGGGTTCACGTTGGCGATCAACGTCAACATGTCCTTGTTCTCCGGGCTCACGAACGCGTACACGTCCGTGAGGTCGGCCGCCGGATCCTCCGAGATCAGCGGTGCCTCCCGATGGCTCGAGGCGTTCGCCGGGCCGAGAAGGCCGACGACCAGCGCCCCGGTCAGCCCGATCGCCGGGAACACCCGGCGGGCGAGCTTGCCCTTGGTCTTCATGAGTGATTTCCTCTCGTTGGGCCGACGGGTCGGCCGGTCTGGTACTTGGTGCTGGACACACCGCCGGAAGGGCCGACTCGTCGCTCGCCCGCGCGGCGGGCCGGTCCTCTCGGCGCTGCGTCCACCACGTCGGTGGCGAACGCCGGTGTCGGTGCATCCCAGCGCGCGTGCGCACCGAAACACCGAACCTCTAGTGGGGCGCTTGCACGCCCACCACCTCCCATACGTCACCGTTCGGGGCCACGAGCACGACGAGACGGACCGGGCCGTCGACAGGCACTGCCCGCACGAAGCGGGAGGCGTCCGGGCCGAACGCGTGGATCGCCACCTGTGGGTCGGGGGCACCGTCCAGCGCAACGGGTGCACCGACCTTGAACGCGCCGCCGGGCAGCCGCTCGGCCAGCGCCGGTTGGCCGAGCAGACTCCCTGCGTACTGATCAACCGTCTCCCCCCGCTGGCGACCCTCGAGCCAGGTCGCCGCCACGGACGTCGCGGCGGCATCGGGAGGGAGCTGGGCGACAACGCGCGTGGCGGTCGGCGACACGAGCCAGCCGCCGTCGACGGCGACCGGCCGCCACTCGATACGGGCCCGCCCGGGCACGAAGCGGGCCTCGTCCAGCCGGGCGTCGAGGAGCGCCGTGGTCACGACCGTGCTGCCATCCATGGCCACGTCGGCCAGCGAGACTAGCGGCAGACGGTCCTCGGCCTCATCCATCCACGCCGCCAAGGAGCCGACCCGCGTCCGGTCCGCGTCAGCCAGCAGCGCGTAGCTGGCGACCCAGTCACCATTCGCCTCGGCAGCGACGTAGCGCGTCACGGCCTCCGAGGCGCTCGACGCCGGCGAGGCCGCAGGCTCCACCGCCGCGGTGGACACGAACGGCGTGTTCGGTCCCACAGGCGCCGGCACCACCGGCACCTGGTGCGCCGAGTCGGCAGAGCCGGACGAAGCGCAAGCGGTCAACGTCATGACGACCAGGGCGGCGCTGAGACCGGCTGCCCATGCGACCGCCGGCCGGCGGTGGCGAACCGCGACAAGAACGGTCCTCACGACCCTGCTCCAGCAGCCCACCCCGGTTGGATCACCGAAGAGGTCCGTGAGAGGCCACGTCCTGCGGCAGGCCCTTCACTCTGCAAAGCAATGACACCCCCGATGAGGTCGCCCACCAACACTTCAGCGAACCATCCGCAGTCGTTCGCATGCCCATGCCCGCCAGGGTCCCCCAGACATGAGACCACCCAAACCCGAAGCCCGGCTCGACGGCGTCCCTGAACAGCGCCTTACAAGAACGTGAACGGGCGTACCGGATGCGAGCAGCAGTTGTCTCGGTCCGCACGGTCCCAACATGCGCGAGCGGGCGACTCGAGGGTGGTCAGCTGGACACCGACGCGGCCGACGGCAGCTTCGTGATGCGCGATGCGTTGCCGATGATGGCGAGCGGTGCACATTGATCACCGTGCTGCTGGCCGACGACGACGCCTCTCGGCGATCTCTCGGCGATGGGTGGGCGGCGCGTCCGGTGAACTCGTCGCTCCGCTTACCGAACGCGAAGCCGACGTGCTGCGCTGCCTGGCCGGCGGCTGTCGAACGCGGAGATCGCAAGTCGTCTCGTGATCGGGTACGAGACCGTCAAGACTCACATCAAGCGAATCTGCACGAAGACCGGGACGCGCGACCGCACGCAGGCGGTCGTGTGGGCCTATCGGTCCGGGTTCGTGCCGCTGTCCCCCGACCAATGGGATTGGCCCGGTGGGCCCGCGCCGGTCACTTCGGCGAATCGAGCGCCGTTAGCGCCGCGGGTTCGGCGGGCAAACCTCGGGTCCGAACGAGTTCGACCCGA
>JANPGL010000705.1:0-4062 GCA_031423915.1 Actinomycetes bacterium
GTCGGTCCCCCCTCGGCTGCGCGTGTACGTCCGGAGCCTGCGCCCCCAGACCGGCGCGGTGAGCTGGCACTTCTCGCCCGCGTCCCCGCGGGCGGCCCCCCATGGGGCGTTGTGCGCATCGCCGCGGAACTCGCGCAGGCGGTCGGCGTTGCGCCAGGCGTCGCCGAGCGGGGTCCCCGGAAGGTCGAGCGAGAGCTGACCGGCGAACAGTGCCTTGCCTTCGGGCCGCAGCGGGGCGGCGGCGCGGGCCAGCAGCTCGTCGACCCGCCCGATGCCGTCGGGCTCCGCGCCGAGGATGCGCACGAGCTGGGCGATGGCGCCGGCGTCGCGCGCCGCGCAGATGGTGGCGGCGTCGGTGAGACGCCAGCCGGCGTCGACGGCCGGTACGACGATCGCCGGGTTGAACACGCCGAACGCCGCCGCCACGAGCTCGCCGGGCACCTGCCCCATCACCGAGCCGCGCGAGCAGAAGTAGGCGGAGAACTCGGGGCCCTGCACCCCGGCGAACTCGCCCGGGCTTGGGCCGAAGCCGAGCCGTTCGTAGTTCGTGTGGCACTCGGGCGCGAAGTACACCTGGCCGGCGAACGGCTCGAGGGCTCCGGCGAGCAGGCGGGCCCGGCGTGACAGGTCATCCATGGTGGTTCCTTCGTGGGGCGATCGGCGGACCATCCTGCCCGACGCAGACGGCGCTCAGGTACCCGGCTCGGTGGTGGCGCGTTCGATGTCGTACAGGGCGTCGAGTCCGGCCAGCGTGGGCAGCTCGCGGTTGGTGGCCATCAGCGCCGTCAGATCGCCGCCCGGCTCGCCCGCGGCGACCCGCTCGTAGGCGGCGCGCACCGCGGCCATGGCTGCGGTCTGGCCGGTGAACGGGTCGATCACGAGCGACCAGCCCTGGTCCCGCCAGGCCTGGGCGGTGCGCGTGCCGTGCGCTCCCATCGCCACGACCGGCACCGGCAGTCGGCCGGGCGCGTCGTCCCATTGGGCCGGGGTCTCGGGGAACAGCATCACCAGGTCGGCGCCGGCCGCGGCGTACGCCAGGCCGCGCTCGATCGCCGCGTCGTAGCCCTCGTGGCGCACGGCGCTGGTGCGGGCGATGATCAGGAAGTCGGGGTCGCGCCGCTCGGCCGCGGCCACGCGCAGCTTGGCCACCATCTCGTCGACGGGCACGAGGTGCTCGATGCCGCGGTGGTGGCTCACGCGCTTGGGGGCCACCTGGTCCTCGAGCTCCACGGCCACGGCGCCGGCCGCCTCGAAGTCCCAGATGGCGCGGGCCACGTGTACCGCGTCGCCGAAGCCGACGCCCCCGTCGACGATGACCGGCAGCGCCGACCGGCGCGTGATGGCGGCCACGGCACCGGCCAGCTCGCCGAGCGTGAGCAACGCCTCCGACACCGCCAGCTGGTACCCCAACCCGCCGCCCGACACGTATCCGGCGCCGAACCCGAGCTGCTCGCACAGCCGGGCCGTGAGCGGATCGAGAGTGAGAGGCGCCAGCACCGCGGGGGTGTCGCCTGCGGTGAGCCGGGCCCGGAACGTCGCACGATCGACCATGCGCCATGCTGCCCTACGGCGCCGAGGGTTCGTGACCGAGCCCCGCCAGGTACCATCCAGCCGTGCGCCTCGGGGGTGGTGGCCGATGACCGATCTGCCGTTGTCGGACGTGCGCGTCGTCGACCTCACGATCGCCCGTGCGGGGCCGACGTGCGTGCGCCAGCTGGCCGACTGGGGCGCCGACGTGGTCCGCATCGACGTGCCGTCGGAGAGCATGGGGGACCCCGCCGGGCTGGGGCGGCACGGTTCGGACTTCCAGAACCTGCACCGCAACAAGCGCTCCCTGACGCTCGACCTGAAGCAGCCCGCCGCCCACGACGTGTTGATGCGGCTCGTCGACGGCGCCGACGTGCTCGTCGAGAACATGCGGCCCGACGTGAAGACGCGCCTGGGCTTCGACTACGACACGATCCGCGCCCGCAACCCCCGCATCGTCATGGCGTCGATCTCGGGCTTCGGGCAGACGGGGCCGTACGCGTCGCGCGGCGGCGTCGACCAGATCGCCCAGGGCATGGGTGGACTGATGAGCGTGACGGGCCTGCCGGGGACCGAGCCGACGCGCGTCGGCATCCCCGTGAGCGACCTGGCGTCGGGCCTGTACCTCGCCATCGGCGTGCTCGTGGCGCTGCACGACCGTGCCCGCACGGGCGAGGGTCGGTGGGTGCAGACGTCGCTGCTCGAGTCGATGGTGGCGATGCTCGACCTGCAGGCGTCGCGCTGGACGATCGACGGCGAGGTGCCCGTGCAGGAGGGCAACCACCACCCGACGCTCGTGCCCATGGGTTGCTTCCGGTCGGCCGACGGGTACGTGAACATCGCCGGGCCGTCGGGGCGGTTGCTGTGGCGCTTCTGCGAGACGATCGGCCTGCCCGACCTGCCGAACGATCCTCGCTTCGCCACGGGCGGGTTGCGCTCGGCCAATCGTGCCGAGCTGAACGCCGTGGTGGCCGAGCGGATCGCCACGCGCACCACGGCCGAGTGGGTCGCTGCGCTCAACGAGGCGGGCGTGCCGTGCGGCCCGGTCAACTCGATCGACGAGGTGTTCGCCGACGAGCAGGTGCGCCACCTCGGCATGGTCGCCGAGGTGCAGCACGCCGCGCTGGGTCCACTCGGCCTGGTGCGCAACGCCGTGACGATGACCGGCGCCGCGCCGACCGTGCGCACGCCCAGCCCGGATGCGGGCGAGCACACCGACGAGATCCTGCGCGAGCTCGGCCTCGCCGACGACGAGATCGCTGCGCTGCGCGCCAACGGCGCCATCTGAACCGGGGAGCACCATGACCGCCTTCGACACCGGCACCGACAAGCTGCGGCTCGAGGTCGACGACGGCATCGCCACTCTCACCTTCGACAACCAGGCCAAGCGCAACGCGCTGTCGCTCGCCATCCGCACCGCGCTGCCCGGCGCGCTTCGGCACGTGGCCGAGGAGCCGTCGATCCGCGTGCTGGTGATCACCGGCGCGGGCGAGCAGGCGTTCGTGTCGGGCGCCGACATCTCGGAGTTCGGCGACATGCGCACCTCGGCCGAGGCCCGCGCCCACTTCGACCGCATGGCGGCCGAGTCGGGTGCGGCCTGGCGCGGCGTCGGCAAGCCGATCATCGCCATGATCCGCGGCTTCTGCATCGGCGGCGGGTTGCTGACCGCGTTGCAGGCCGACATCCGCTACGCCGCCGAGGGCAGCACGTTCGGCGTGCCGGCGGCCCGGCTCGGCCTCGGCTACAGCCCGGCCGGCGTGGCCATGCTGTCGAGCGTCGTCGGCCCGGCGCACACGGCCGAGATCCTCTACTCGGCCCGTCGCTACGACGCGCACGAGGCGTTGCGCATGGGGCTGATCAACCGGGTCCTCCCGGCCGATCGCCTGCGCGACGAGGTGGACGGCCTGGCCCGCACGATCCGCGACAACGCACCGCTGACGGTCGCGGCGTGCAAGGCGTCGCTGCGCGAGCTGCAGCGGCCCGAGGACCGCCGGGACCACGACCTGCTGAACGGCATGGTCGAGGCGTGCTTCCGCTCGGAGGACTACCAGGAGGGCCAGCGAGCCTTCGCGGAGAAACGCCCACCGGTGTTCCGCGGCCGTTGACGTTCGACCGATGAGTTGCCCGGGGGTCCTTGGCATCGGTCGGTCGCGGCACCATGTCGCGCGACCAGACTGTGCTCGATGGAACTCGCGCCAGGTGACGTGAACCGTGCGGCCGCATGGGTGGTGGACGTCTCGCTCGCCGTCACGGATGAACGATGGACGGCACCGGGCGGACACGCGTGGTCACCGAGACGCACGCTCGACCATCTGGTCGACGCCATGCTGCTCTACTGCGGCTACGTGGCAACGCGAGCCACGGGCCGGATGACACCCCTACGCAACGGCGATCCCGAAGCAACGCCCAGTGGGCTCCTCGACGGCGTGCGCTCGGCGTCGTCGATCCTGTCGGTGCTGCTCGACGCGATGCCCGACGACGCCCGAGCCTTCCACCCGTCCGGCAGCGCAGACCGGACGTGCTGGATCGGCATGG
>JANPGL010000706.1:0-2632 GCA_031423915.1 Actinomycetes bacterium
CGGTGCCCGCCGGCACCTTGGCCGCCGGGGCGCCGGTGCCGACACGCGTGTCGAGGACGCGCTCCGGCGTCACGGGCGCGAACGGCTTGCCGGTCGGCTCGAACCAGCCCGACAGGTCGGCGACGAGGTGCGTGGCCCCGCTGGCGTAGAGGCACACGAGGCCGGCGGGATCGACGGCCACCTGAACGAGGTTCGCCGCGGTCAGGCCCGCGGTGTAGTTGAGGTTCGACGAGAGCGGGCGCGGCTGGCTGCACGGGTAGGCCGTGACGAAGCCGCCCGCCGTGCCCTCGGTGACGGTGACGTTGAGCATCGCCGCCGTCGCCGCCGCCGGTACGCCGGCGGCCCGCAGGTCGAGTTGCACCACACCGGCCGACGGCACCATGGCCGCCGGGGCACCGGTGCCGCTGCGCGTGTCGAGCACGCGCAGCGGAGCGATCGACGTCAGCCCGACCGCCGGGGCGAACTGGGCGATCAGGTTCACGGTGCCGGCCGCCGGCGCCAGCGTGCGGGACGGCCCCGCCGACGGCGCGTCGGCCCAACCGGTGAAGAAGTTCGTGGTGCCGTTGCGGGTCTGGACGGGCGGCGTACCGATCGACGTGGACACCTGGCCGATCTCGGTCGCGCGATACGGCGTGGCCAACTGGCCGCCGGCACGCGTCACCTGCAGCCCGGTCGGGAAGGTATCCAGACTCAGGTCGAGCCAGTTCGCCTTGAGATCGAACGTGCGCTTGGCCGACAGGCCCGACGTGTTCGTCGCTGTCACGATCAGCTGCATAAACGAGAACCCGGCGTGGCCCGGCACAACGAACGAACCGCGACCCTGGGCGTCCGCAGCAACGGAGCCGACCGTATGTTCGTGGCAACCATCGCCAGCGACCGTGTCGCAGTGGCGCTGGACTGCCTGAATGCCGTACGTCAGCGCCTCACCATTCGGATCAGTCCCGTCGATATCGAACACGACTGTGTCGTTCTCAAGGTAGCCCGACGCGCCGATCGATGTGACAAGACCGTTGATCGCAGGCGGCCCGCCGATCTGTAGCAGCTGATTCGTCTCGCTGGTGAGATTGTCAGTGTCGGTCACACGCAACCGGACGTTGTAAGCGCCAATTGCGTACGGCGCCGTCCTCGTCGGACCGCCGTTGATGATCTCGAAGCTGCCGTTGCCGTCCAAGTCCCAGTCGTAGCTCGTGATTGACTTACCTGGCAGGACGTAGCTCGACGTCGCATTGAAGCTCACTGTCGTGGGCGTCAGGGACGCCGCCGGGGACATCGTGAAGCGTGCGATCGGGCTTGATGGTGTGCCGATTCGCCACAGGCCAGGCTGGCGCGACGTGTTGCTGTCGCCGATGTCGAGTATCCACACCGAACCGTCCTCCGCAGTACGTATCGCGACCGGCGCGAGGCCAGACGCCAGCGGCGTGAGGCTCTTGGCCAGAAGCTCGGGGTCCTGCCCCGAGTACTGTTGAGTCGTGCTCAAAAGCCACACACACTGCCTGGCGTAGTCCCCGAACACGTAGCTGCCACCGAGCGCGCCCCAGTCGCCGGCCGTAGTGAACGAGCCACCGGTGACCGACGAACCCGGCGAATTCGAGCTGACAGGCTTACAGCCGGCGTCAATATTCAAGTCCCAGTAGCTGCTCGTGTGTCCGTAGGCGAGCACCGGCTCGATGAGAGGGCTAACGACCCCAGTGCCCGGGATGATGCTGGTGCCGGCCAAGGACGTGCAGAGGTTGAACTGACGGTTGATGCTGAACTCCCAGCCCGCGCCATTGCCCTCACGGCACGGCCAACCGAAGTTGGGCACCGTGGTGGTGAGCACGTTTGCGGAGTCGCGTCCGACGGTGGCGTGCGAAACCTCCTCGCGGGTCGACGCGCCGACGTCACCGACCCAAAGTTCGTTAGTTCCCGGCTTGAAACTCCAACGGAAGGGGTTGCGGAGTCCGTACGCCACGATCGGGTCATCGTCGCCGTGCGCGTCAGTCCCACCGAACAGCGGGTTATCAGCTGGAATGGTGCCGTCCTTGTTGATGCGGATGATGGCACCGTCCAGGGGTTGATAGCCGTCCGCCACCGTCGAGCGCACGCTCTGGGCGCGCAGGGACCCGCCTTCGTCGTTGGCGTCCCACTGCAAACCCGGGCTACCCGGATCGCCACACGGATTCTGCGGAATTCCACCACCCCGTTGGCCACCGAGTTGACCCCAGTCGGGCTGATCGAAGCTCGCCCCGTCGCCCACCGACGCGTACAGCTTCCCGTCGACGCCGAAGAGGAGGCTGCCGACCGAATGGCTCGGGTACTGGGTGCACCATCCCCGGCTGGCGTTGCTGCCGAAGATGACCTGCTGGGCCACGAACGCGCCCGTCGCTGCGTTCACCTGGATACGACGAATCTCTGCGTCGACGACGCAGCCGTCGCCGCTGTTCTCGCCGGCACCGCCACCGCCGGGCGGGTCCGGGCAAAACTCGCCGCCGACGTTCGAACCCCAGCGCGGCACCGTGCTGCTCCGCTTGGTGTCGCGGTCGAGCGTGTAGAGGATGTAGACGAAGTCGTTGCCGGTCCCCTGCCCGTACCCCGGGTCGATGGTCATGCCCAGGACTCCGCGGTCCCAGAAGTCGTGGACCCGGTCCCGGAT
>JANPGL010000707.1:0-3353 GCA_031423915.1 Actinomycetes bacterium
TGTTCCCCGAGGTCGTGCTGCCCGTCTACGACTCGGGCCCGCGGGTGGTCGTCACCTTCATCAACACCGGCGCCGTCACCGTGCGCATCAGCCCGCCCCGCGTGCAGGGTGCCAACGCCGCACTGTTCCGCGTGCAGTCCGGGGGCGCCGGCACGCTGTCGCCTGGTGAGCAGCTGCAGGCCACCGTCGAGTTCCTGCCGTTCGTCGCGGGGTCCTACCGCGCCGATCTCGTGCTGACGACGGGCGAGTCGGGCAACCCGACGGTGCGTACCGCGCTCGCCGCCACGGCCCGCGCCGCCACGGTGCTCGACGGCACCGTGTCGGGCAGCCGTTTCGTGCCCGTCAGCCCCCAACGGGTGCTCGACACTCGCGCTGGGCTCGGCTGGACGGGCGGCGCGCTCGGCGCCGGAGGCAGCGCGGTGCTGCAGCTCCCGGCGGGCGTGGTCGACAACGCGGCGTCGGCCGTGGTGCTCAACGTGACCGCCACCGACGCCGCCGGCCCCGGTTTCGTCACCGTGTGGCCGGCGGGCAAGCAGCAGCCGGTGGCGTCGAGCCTGAACCTCGAGACGCCGGGTCAGACCGTGGCCAACCTGGTGACGGTCGCCGTCGGGACGGCCCGCTCGGTGGCGTTCTACGCGTCGGGCGGCACCCATCTGGTGGCCGACCTGGCCGGCTACTACCTGCCGTCGGGGGCGACCTCGGCGGGGCGGTACCAGCCGGTGACGCCGGCGCGTCTGCTCGACTCGCGGGTCACCGGTGGACCGTTCGCGGCGGGCGAGACCCGCACGCTCGCCGTCGCCGGGCAGGGCGGGGTGCCCGCCTCGGGCGCGTCGGCGGTGATGCTCAACGTGACGGCTACGGGCGCCGCCGGCAGCGGGTTCGTGACCGTGTGGCCGGCCGATGTGACCCGACCCACGGCGTCGAACGTGAACCCCGATCGCGCCGGCCAGACCATCCCCAACTCGGTCGTCGTGCGGCTCCCGGCGTCGGGCGCGCTCCAGCTGTACAGCCACAACGGCGCGGACCTCATCGTCGACGTGGTCGGCTGGTTCACCGGCGCATCGTCGCCCGCCTCCGTGGTCGGGCTGTTCTACCCGGTCGGGCCGATCCGACTCGTCGACACGCGCACCGATCCCTCGCTGGCGCCCGGCCCAGGCGTGGTGGTGACGATCGACGCCATCGCCGCGGGCGTCACCAGCGACGCCGTGGCCGTCACCGCCAACGTGACGGCGGTCGACGCGCTCGGCTCGGGGTACGTGACGGCCTGGTCCGGGGCGGGGCCGGCGCCGTTGGCGTCGAACCTCAACGTGGAGCGGCCCGGTCAGGTCATCCCGAACCAGGTGACCTCACCGTTGGCCGCCGGGAAGTTCTCCCTGTTCACGCAGCGCGGCACGCATCTGGTCATCGATCTCACCGGTTTCTACCGCGGCGCGGGGACGAGCTGATTTACCGGCTGTTGGCCAACTGCTTGCCTAGGCGTTCTTGTCATCCGACTGACACCGTCGTAATGTATTCGTAAACCCGCTTGGCGTCCTCCCCCCGCCATTCGGAACTGATCTGAGGTGCCGTTCTTCGAGCTGGCTTGTCCGCCCGCTCCAGCTCGAAGGGCGGCACCTCAGTGCTTTTCCCGGCTCATAGTCGGGGAGCACGCAGGCCTCGGGCCGGCTCAGCCCTCCACCGGGCGCCGGCCCTCGAAGGCCCGCCCGAGCGTCAGCTCGTCGGCGTACTCGAGGTCGCCGCCCACCGGCAGGCCGCTGGCCAGGCGGGTCACCCTCACTTCGAGGGGCTTGAGCAGTCGGGCCAGGTACATGGCCGTGACCTCGCCGTCGATGTTGGGGTTGGTGCACAGCACCACCTCTTCGATCGGCTCGGCCCCGAGACGCAGCACCAACTCGCGCACCTTGAGCTGCTCGGCGCTCACGCCGTCGATGGGGCTGATGGCGCCGAGGAGCACGTGGTAGAGCCCGTTGAACTCGTTGGTGCGCTCCAGCGCCACGACGTCCCGAGCATCCTCGACGACGCACACGACCCGTTGGTCGCGACGCGAGTCGGCGCAGATGGGGCACAGCACGTCTTCGGAGATGTTGAAGCAGCGCTCGCAGAAGCGCACCTTCGCCTTGGCGTCGGTGATGGCGTAGGCGAGCCTGCTCACCTCCTCCACGGGGGCCTTCAGCAGATGGAACGCGATGCGCTGCGCGGACTTGGGCCCGATGCCGGGGAGGCGACCGAGCTCGTCGATGAGGAACTGGATGGCGGGTGCGTACGAACCGGCCACGGCCTCACAACCGCCCGTCGTCCTCGAGCAGCTGAGCGCCCGGGAAGGCCTGGGCGACGCGCTCGACGGGGTCGGTGCCCTGGGCTGGAGCATCGACCAGGTCGTTCAGGTCGTACTGCTCGTGCTCGTCCACGGGGGGTTCTACGTCGGGGGGTGGCGAGGCATCGCGCTCGATGCCCGCGGCGGGAGCCGACGGACCGACGTCGCCGTCGACGACGAGCCGCAACGGGACGGGCCGACCGAAGTGCTCGGCCAGTGCGTCCTCGACCTGGGGACGCAGCGGCTCGCAGGCGTCCCGATGTGGACCGTTCGGTAGAGCGAGGACCGCGGTCGTGCCGTCGCCGTCGAGGAACCGCCCGGCGGCGAACCGCGCCTTCGCCATGCCCTTCAGGCGGGGAAGCACATGGTCGGGCCAGGCCAGCGTCAACTGGTCTCGTGACGGCACGCCGCCGGCCGGCGCGACGTCGGGGAGCGCCGGCGCCGGCGCGGTCGGCATCGCCGCCGGCGGAGTGGCCGGTGTGGCCGGTTCGTCCGGTGCGGACGCAGCCGGTGCGGGCGCAGCCGGTGCGGCGGGGCGCTGTGCCCGCGCCCCGAGCTGGGCGCGGGGCGCCGTGGGTGGACGAACGGCCGGTGCCGCAGGCGCAGCGGGCGCAGGCACGAGCACCGTGGAGGTTGCTTCGTCGGGCGGCGCGGGCGCGCCGCTCAGCCGGGCGACGCGGGCGGCGGCCGAGCCCGCTGCGGGTGACGCGGCCGGGGCGCTGGGTGCGGTGGCGGTGGCGGGGGAGGGCGCGGCCGCTGGGGCGGCGACCGCGGGCGGTGTGTCGGCGACCGGTGCGCCCGCGGCCGACGGTGCGCCGGTGGCGATGCCGCGCTCGAGCCGTTCGATGCGAGCGACGAGCGCGCCCGGCGACGTGTCGGCCGCGGCGTTGGTGAGCCGCACGAGCGCCACGTCGAGCAGCAGGCGCGGGTCGGGCGCGTGGCGCATCTCGACGAGCATCTCGCCGAGGACCTCCATGGCCCGCACGGTGGCCGCCGCACCGAGACGACGGCCCTGGTCGGCCACGCGGGCGGCGGCCGA
>JANPGL010000708.1:0-5081 GCA_031423915.1 Actinomycetes bacterium
GATGTCCTCGGAGAGGTTCGGGATGTCGCGCGTGATCTCCTCGGCGCCGAGCTTGGTGTCGCGGGCGTCGATCTCGTGCTCCTCGATGTGGATCGAGGTGAGGACGTCGTCCTTGACGAGGCGCTCGGAGAGGACGATGGCGTCCTCGTAGTTGTGACCCTTCCAGGGCACGAACGCCACGAGGAGGTTCTTGCCGAGGGCGAGCTCGCCGTGGTCGGTCGAGGGACCGTCGGCCAGCACGTCGCCCTTGATGACGACCTGGCCCTCGAAGACCCGGGGCTTCTGGTTGATGCAGGTGTCCTGGTTCGACCGACGGAACTTGGCGAGGCGGTAGACCTTGCGGCCGCCCTGCTTGTACTCGACCACGATCTGGTCGCCGGTCACCTCGGTGACGGTGCCCTCACCCGTGGCCTGGATCATGTCGGCGGCGTCGCGGGCGGCGCGGGCCTCGATGCCGGTGCCGATGTAGGGCGCCTCGGCGCGCACCAGCGGAACGGCCTGGCGCTGCATGTTGGCGCCCATCAGGGCGCGGTTGGCGTCGTCGTGCTCGAGGAACGGGATCAGGGCCGTGGCCACCGAGACGATCTGCTTCGGCGACACGTCCATGAAGTCGACCTCCTTCGGCGGCACGAACCCGATGTCGGTCGTGGCACCGAAGAAGCTGTCCTGCTCGAGCTGGAGCTTGAGGTCGGCGAGGCTGGCGGCCTGCGGCGAGCGCCGCACGAGGACGCGGTCCTCCTTGAAGGTGCCGTCGTCGTTGAGGGGGGCGTTCGCCTGGGCGACGACGTACTCCTCTTCCTCGTCGGCCGGCATGTACCGGATCTCGTCGGTGACGCGGCCGTCGATGACCCGGCGGTACGGGCTCTCGATGAAGCCGAACTCGTTCACGCGGGCGTAGGTCGACAGGGCGCCGATCAGGCCGATGTTCGGACCTTCCGGCGTCTCGATCGGGCACATGCGGCCGTAGTGGCTGAAGTGCACGTCTCGGACTTCGAAGCCGGCGCGCTCACGGGAGAGGCCACCGGGGCCGAGCGCCGACAGGCGGCGACGGTGGGTGAGGCCCGACAGCGGGTTCACCTGGTCCATGAACTGAGAGAGCTGGCTGGTGCCGAAGAACTCCTTGATGGCGGCGACCACGGGCCGGATGTTGATGAGCGTCTGCGGCGTGATTGCCTCGACGTCCTGCGTGGTCATGCGCTCGCGCACGACCCGCTCCATGCGGGACAGGCCGATGCGGACCTGGTTCTGGATCAGCTCGCCGACCGAGCGGATGCGGCGGTTGGCGAAGTGGTCCTGGTCGTCGAGTCGGTAGCCCGGCTCGTGCTTGGCCAGGTGGAGCATGTAGCTGACGGCGGCGAGGACCTCGCACCGGCTCAGCACGTCCTGGTCGTCCTGCGGCGTGTCGAGCAGCGGCAGGCCGTGGACCAGACCCTCGGCCTCGGTGAGACCGAACAGGTCACCCAGGCGGGAGACCTCGGCGCCGAGCTTGCGGTTGAGCTTGTAGCGGCCCACCCGGCTCAGGTCGTAGCGACGGCTCTCGAAGAACGCGTTGCGGAAGTAGGCGCGGGCCGACTCCACGGTCGGCGGCTCGCCGGGCCGGGCCCGCTTGTAGATCTCGACGAGCGCCTCGTCCTGCGTGGGGGCGAGGTGGCGGTCCTTCTCCCACTGGCCCTCGAGGAAGTCGAAGTGGGCGACGAAGCGGTCGAGGAAGCCCGGGGCGTTGGCCTCGTCGTAGCCGAGGGCGCGCAGCAGCGTGAAGACGCTCATGCGGCGCTTGCGGGCCACGCGGGTGCCGGCGGTGACGTCCTTGCCGGGCTTCTGCTCCACGTCGAACTCGACCCACTCACCGCGGTACGGGTGGATGGTGCCCTTCACCAGCTGGTGCTTGGACAGGTTGCGGAGGCGGAACCGCTCGCCCGGCTCGAAGATGACGCCGGGGCTGCGGACGAGCTGGGACACCACGACACGCTCGGTGCCGTTGATGATGAAGGTCCCCTTCTCGGTCATCATCGGGAAGTCCCCCATGAAGACCGTCTGCTCCTTGATCTCGCCCGTGTTCCGGTTCATGAACCGGGCCCGGACGAAGATCGGAGCGGAGTAGGTGATGTCCTTCTCCTTGC
The DNA here is from genome assembly GCA_031423915.1 of Actinomycetes bacterium. Classification (GTDB taxonomy): domain Bacteria; phylum Actinomycetota; class Acidimicrobiia; order Acidimicrobiales; family Ilumatobacteraceae; genus JANMAT01. Next base: position 2,121 of record JANPGL010000708.1, read on the forward strand.
ACTCCTCCACGGAGAACTTGGGCGGTGGACGGAGATCCTCGTCGTCGGGATCGAACTCGAGTTCGAGTTGGAGGGTCTCCGTGAAGTCCTTGATCGGCGAGATGTCACGGAACGTCTCCGCCAACCCATGCTGAAGGAACCACTCGAAGCTCTCGCGCTGAATGGCGATGAGATCGGGCAACTCCAACGGCTCATGGAGGTTGGCGAACGAGTACCGCTCACGGACGGCAGGACGAGAGGGCACGGCTACTCCTCGTTGGCACGGGTCGACGCAATCGCCGGGGCGCGTCGAAGCAGCGTCAAAACAGACGGAGCGACGAGGGTGCGCACGGCAACCGGTGATCCTACCGTCGACCCAGCGCGACTTCAAGCAGTCCGGCACATGGCCGGACCGGATCTCGTCTGTTTCGCGAAGGGTAAAGGCGAAGCCCGTCAGGCGTCAAGCATCCAATCGGCCAGAACTAGGACGAACTGAGGCCGACCTGGGCACCCAGAGCCGCTTGGGCGGCCAGGACCAGCCTCCGCTCGAACAGGGCACTGACCAGGAGCGACGCGGCCGGCACGGCCATGACCCCCACCGAAGCGGGGACCGACAGCGACCAGGTGGCCATCAACGCCAGCGCACCGCCCACCGTTCCGACCAGATAGGTGACCCACCACCACGTCAGCGACCGGCGGTGTGCACCGCCGTCGTCGACCAGGTCGCGCACGGCCTGGTAGGGCCACCAGAAGTTGAGCAGGGGCAGGACCCAACCCGCGCCGGCCCATCCCGGCGACCGGCGGGTCGGCCGGTCGAGGGCCCGGGCCGCCCGAGTGGCCCGCAGCATCCACACGATCCGCAGGACGAGCACCACGACGGTGAGCAACGACACCACCTGGCCGACCGCCATCCACCCGGTGACGTCGGCCGCAGCCCGGGTCACGGTCTCGCCGTCTCGCACCTGCCGGAACAGGTCGCGCATGCCGCTCGACGAGGTGGCCAGGCTGGCGACCTGGCCGAGCGGCGCCAACGGCAGCAGGGCGGCCAGCACGCGCCCCGGGCCCATGGCGCGACGCACCGAGTCGACGGCGACGGCGTCGCCGGCGTGCGAGCCGGCGAAGTGGGCGTCGGTGTAGCCCGTCCACGTCGACCCGTCCCACCAGCGCAGTGCGCGCGGGTCCCACGGATCGTCGTACCACCCCTGCGGAGTCGCCGTCACCGCGGGGATGCCGCCGACAGGAGGAAGGCTCGGCGGGGGGAAGCTCACCGGGTCATGATCCCACGGCGATCGCGACGGCGCCGTGAGGCCTCACGCCGTTCGTCGCAAGGGCAGCCACGTCACGATCAGGGCACTCAGCACGAGCACCCAGTGGAGCGGGACGGGATCGACCCGTCGAGCGACATGGAGGCGCACCGCCATCGACCAGAGGGTGACGAACGCACCCAGTCGCACCGCGGTGTTGGGGAGGAACACGAGGACCGCACGCACGACGCCCCGTAGGACCGCCCGAAGCGACTCGTCCGTGGCCAGCCACACCACGACGGCCAGAGAGAGCGTGCCGGCGGCACCGAAGCACACGGCCTGAGCCGCGCTCTGCCCGGTGTCGACGCCGATCAGGGCCCTGGCCACGCCCCGCCCGGAGAACCCCACCGCCACCACGGTGGCCAAGGAGGCCAGGACCGGGGCGACCAGGAAGCGGAAGCCCTGGACCAACGAGACCGAGCCGTAACGGATGCAACTGTCCATTAGGACCAGGAGCAGCTTGCCCGTCGAGATCGGCTCGGCCTCGGGTGGCGGGTTCCGGTACCGCGGCAGCAGCAGACAGGCGGACTGAACGATCCGCATCGGGAACGTCCGCTCCGACCGCCACGGCTCCTCGAGGACGAACCACGTCGGCGGCGTCTGCGCCCAGGTCGGCAGGGTCGGTGGGTACGGCCAGCCGGGGTTGTTCTCCTCGATCCACGCCCTGCGGGTCGTCGCTGCCACTCGGAGCAGCACCGCCAGGCTGAACGACAGGGCGGCGGCCCCGGCGAGAAACAGCGACGGACCGGCGAGCGACGTCGGCCACCGGGCGACGATCGGTACGCAGCCGACGAGGCCGACGGTGGCCACGAACAGCCCGACCGTGGCCCGGGCTCCCGCGGCGCGCGGCTCCCCCTCGTCGTCCATCCACAGTGGCCGGACCAGCCGGTCCGTCGTCTCCTGCGCGCCCGTGTCGCCGACGGTCGCTCGCAGGTGGAGCGAGAGCAACGCGGCGATGGGCACGACCGACCACAGCACGAGGCCCCGTCCGGTCGGCCATCGATCGCCTGCGGTCCAGCCCGCGGCGACGAGCGCCACCGCGACGAACGCCACGACCTGCACGGCGCGGGTCTCGGCGTAGTGGCGCAGATGGAGCCACAGCAGGGTCACCGCCATGACGAACGCCAGGACGATGAACGGCACGACCATGCCGTGGTCGCGCGCCAGGAGGTACATGACGAAGACCGGCAGGTGGAGCGCGTCGACCGCGTGCAGTTGCCGGCGCGGCGACAGAGAGCCGTACGGCAGCAGGCGGTCGTCGCGTCGGCACACGACGTCGGTGCTGTGGTGCTCGCCCGGACCGTGGCCAAGCGGGCACGTCTCGGGCTGGGCAGGACGTTCCTCGCCGAGCCAACCCAACGAGGTGGAGAGAGCTTCGAACACGCCGCGGGCCTCCGTGCCCAGGGGCATCGAGGCGCCCCACCCCGATCCCGCAGGCGAACCATAGATCGGGAACACCGCCGCGGACACGGGAGAGCTCCGTACGAGACGCGGCCGTGCCCGGGCCTCCAGGGCCCGGGCACGGTGCGTTCAGTACGACAGATCGGCCCGAAGGCCGGGCGTCACTTGACCTCGACGCTGGCGCCGGCCTCTTCGAGGGCCGCCTTGGCCTTGTCGGCATCGCCCTTGTTGGCCTTCTCGAGAACGGCCTTGGGGGCGGCGTCCACGAGGTCCTTGG
>JANPGL010000709.1:0-6352 GCA_031423915.1 Actinomycetes bacterium
CGGCCAGGGCGAGCGACTGCGGCCCGAGCCGAACGAGCAGCCCCGCGCTGGTCCACCGATGAAGTGTGGTGTCACTGATCCCGACCCGACGAACGTCGTCGCGGGAGATCACACCGTGAGAAGCAGCGGCCGAGGCTGCGAGAGGGGCGAAACGGCCGTCCATGGCCAGCGATCGTGCCCGAGGGGTGCGCGCCGGTAGCGCGATCGCATGTCCTTCCACCTCATGGACGCGGATGCGACTGCGTTGGTGTGGCGCCCGGGCGTCTCGACGGGTGGCCCGCGGTGTGATCAGCCGCCGGCGACGGCGGGGATGATCGACACGGTCGTGCCGGCCGGCACGGCGGTGTTCAGACCGTCGAGGTAGCGGACGTCGTCGTCCGAGACGAACACGTTGACGAACTTGCGCAGCTTGCCCTCGTCGTCGAGTAGGCGGTCGGAGAAGCCCGGATGGGCTGCGTCGAGCGCCTTCAGCACCTCGGCCACGGTCGAGCCCTCGACCTGGACCTGGGAGTTGCCCCCGGCCATCGGGCGAAGGGTGGTGGGGATGCGCACGGTCACAGCCATGGTGCAAACACTACCGGCGCAGTCGGGAATCCGCCCATCGATCCTCGCCGTAGGCACGGGCCGCGCCGCCGCCCGTACGATTCTCCCGTGCCCCGCCCGCTCCGTGTCGTCGCCGCCGTCGACAAGTTCCGCGGCACTGCAACCGCGGCCGAGGTGGCAGAGGCGGTGGCCCGCGCCGTGGAGTCGGTCGGCGGCACGTGCGTGCAGCTCCCCATGGCCGACGGGGGCGAGGGGCTGCTCGACGTGCTCGGCGGCCCGAACCGCACCACCGTCGTGACCGGCCCCCTCGGCGACGACGTCACCGCGGCCTGGCGGCTGTCGGGCGGCACCGCCGTGATCGAGATGGCCCGGGCGTCGGGCCTGACGCTCGCCAGCGGCCCCGCGGACAACGATCCCATCGCAGCGAGCACCGAGGGGACCGGCGAGCTGATCACCGCAGCCGTCGACGCCGGCGCCACGCGCATCATCGTGGGCGCGGGCGGTTCGGCCACGACCGATGGGGGGCTCGGCGCCGTGCGGGCCATCGTGGCCCCGCACCGCTTGAAGCGCGTGCAGCTGCAGGTGGCGTGCGACGTGCGCACACGTTTCGTCGACGCCGCCGCCGTGTTCGCCCCGCAGAAGGGCGCCTCGCCGGCGCAGGTCGAGCTGTTGCGCCGTCGCCTCGAACGGCTGGTGCAGGTCTACCGCGAGACGCACGGCATCGACCTCGCCGCGCTCGAGCATGCGGGCGCGGCCGGCGGGCTGGCGGGCGGGCTCGCCGCGCTCGGTGCCGAGCTCGTGTCGGGCTTCGACCTGGTGGCCGACGAGCTGCAGCTCGCCGAGGCGGTGGCCGATGCCGACCTCGTCGTGACTGGCGAGGGCTACCTCGACGCGCAGAGCTTCGACGGCAAGGTGGTGGGCGGCGTGCTGGCCATCGCCGTCGCCGCCGGCGTACCGGTGCTCGCCGTCACCGGCGACGCCGATCCGGGCGTGGCCGACGGCCGCCCCGGTCTGCACGCCGTCACCTTGGTCGAGCGCGTCGGCGAAGAGCGGGCGATGACCGACACGTGTGCCGCCATCACCGAAGTGGTCGCCGCCGAGGCGGCCCGGCTCAGGGCTTCGCGGTCGTAGCGGTGGCGGTGGGCGCCGCCGTCGTGGCGGTGGCTGCCGGGGCCGCGGCGGCGCCCGAGTCGGTGATCACCTTGTTGGCGACGTCCTTGCCGAGCAGCAGCACGATGGTGGCTCCGCCGAGCTGATCGATCGGCGCGGGCGGGGTGGCCGTCGGGTAGCCGCCCCCGTACGTGATGCCGGTCTTGAGGGCCAGCAGGCGAGCCGCGGGCTCCGATGCGGAGTCGACGGCGTAGAAGACGGACACATCGACCTTCGGGGTCGAATCGGCGGCCTTGACCACCTGGACGCCCAGGGCGTTCAACTCGGTCGTGCGCGCCGCGGCCGTGCCCTTGATGCCGTTGCCGTTCAGCACGACGGCCTTGAACGCGCCGAGGTTGATCGCCGGAGTGGTGGTGGTCGGCGCCACCGTCGAACCGACCGTGGTGGCCCCGCCTTTGGCGCCCGCCTTGGTCGTCTTGGTGGTGGTGCCGCCGGGCGTGGTGACCTTGGCGCCGCTCGACGAGTTGTTGCTGAGCCCGCGCCCGATGATGAGGCCTGCGAGCACCGCGGCGATGGCCACGAGGATGACCGTGCGCGCTGCGCCGGAACGCTGCTTGGGCGGGGGGGCGACGGGGCGACGACTCATGCGCGTTCCTCCGAACGGGCGGCCGCGCCGTCGACACGGGCGCGGCGGCTGCGGTCACGCATCCGGCGCAGCCGTCGCACCACGAGCGGATCGTGGGCCAGCGCCTCCGGGCGGTCGAGGAGTTCGGCGAGCACGGCCGTGTAACGGTCGGGCGACAGCCCGAACCGCTCGAGCACGAGGGCGTCCTTGTCTCCCTGGTGGGTCCACCAGTTGCCCTCGAACCCGAGGATCGCCCGTTCCTGCTCGTTCAGCACCCCACCAGCCTGCCCGGCCTGGGTACGCGATACAAGCATCCCCCTTCCGGGCGGGCTTCGACGGCGGGTCCCCGGCGCGCGACGATGCCCCCTACGCACGCGGTCGGACCGGGGTCGGCCGCGGAGAGGAGTCGTCGTGCTGCACGAGCCGCCCGTCATCGATCTGATGTCACCGTCCGTGTTCGCCAGCGGGCATCCGTGGGACCAGTACGCCTGGCTGCGGGCCAACGCGCCCGTGTTCCGCCATGCCGAACCGGGTGGCGACGGCTTCTGGGCGATCACCAAGTACGACGACATCCGCACCGTCAGCCGCCAGCCGATGCTGTTCAGCTCGTACGCCAAAGGCGTGATGCCGGGCGACCCGGGCGAGGAGGCCCTCGGCCCCGGTCGCAACATGATGCTGTTCATGGACCCGCCCCAGCACGACCGCTTCAAGCTTCTGGTGAGCCGCGGCTTCACCCCCAAGAACGCCCAGCTCCTCAACGGCCGCATCGCCGAGCTGAGCCGGGAGATCGTCGACGACGTCATCGAGCGCGGCGAGTGCGACCTGGTCCACGACGTGGCCGGCCGTCTGCCCAGCGGCCTGGTGGCCGAGCTGATGGGCATGCCCCGGGCCGACGGCGAGCGGCTGTACGAGCTGACCGAGATCATGCACACCACCGACGACGCGGTGGCCTCCCCCGAGACGCGCCTGAACGCCACGTTCGAGATGCTCGGGTACGCGGCCGAGTTGGCCGAACGCAAGCGCCGCGAGCCGGGCGACGACATCGCCACCACGCTCGTCCAGGCCGAGGTCGACGGCGACCGCCTGACCGACGCCGAGTTCCAGTGGTTCTTCCTGCTGCTCGTCAACGCCGGCGGCGACACGACCCGCAACCTGGTGGCCGCCGGCATGCAGCTCCTGTTCGACCACCCCGACGAGCGGGCCCGGCTCGCCGGCGACATGGACGGCCTGGTCCCCACCGCGGTGGAGGAGATGCTGCGCTACACGAGCCCCGTCGCCCACTTCCAGCGCACCGTGATGGCCGACACCGAACTGCGCGGCGTGCCGCTGGCTGCCGGCGAGCGGGTGGTCGTGTTCTACGGCTCGGCCAACCGCGACGAGGACGTGTTCACCGACCCCGACCGGTTCGACGTGGGCCGCAACCCCAACCCGCACCAGGCGTTCGGCGCCGGCGGCCCCCACCTGTGCCTCGGCCTGCACGTGGCCCGCATCGAGATCGCCGGCCTGCTGCGCGAGCTGCTGACCCGCATGCCCGATCTGGCCCCGGCCGGCCCGCCCGAGCGGTTGGCGTCGAGCTTCATCGCCGGCGTCCGCACCATGCCCGTGCGCTGGACCCCGGGCCCGCGGCTGGGCCCCGTCGCCTGAACCCCGAGCCCCCGCCGCGACACGTGCGACTACGGTGGGTCATCAGCGCCGGGTTAGCTCAGCTGGTAGAGCAACCGCCTTGTAAGCGGTAGGTCGACGGTTCGATCCCGTCACTCGGCTCCACGTTTCCGCTGGGCGCCGCCGTCAGGCGTCGGCGGTGGGGGGCGCCCAGGAGTGGGCCGGGGTTCGCTCGACCTTGGGGGCCCGGTGAGTGGCCAGCGCGGCGAGCAGCTCGGCCGGCGGGGCCGGGCGGGCGGCCACGTCGTCGAGCAGCTCGGGCAGTCGACCGGCGTCGACGACGCTGCTCTCGATCCGCCACGTCCGCATCGACGCCAGCAACGGGCCGACGGCGGCGAACTCGTCCATGTCGAACGGGGCGATCATCACACGCGGCAGCTCGGGCGTGCCCTCGTCGGGCTTGCCCTGGCCGTCCTTGCGCAGCGTCACGTTGACGCGCCACCCGTTGCCCGACGCCACCACGAACCCGACATGCGGCCACGTGGCCCCTCGCTTCGGGTCGTCGTGGCCGATGTCGCGCACGAGCACGATGGGCCAGGTCGGCGGGGCGCCGTCGTAGCGCACCTCACCATCGATGACGGTGACCGACGAACCGGTCATGAGCGGGGGAACCCTGGCGACGACCGGAACTGACGAATCGCGCATGCCTAGCACACCCCGGGCGCAAACGGACTGGCGGGCTACTCGAACCAGCCCTGGAGATCGGCCACCAGGTGGGAGCGGGTCAGGGCGAACAGGCAGACCTTGCCGTCGACCCCCGGCCGCACCACGACCACGTTGGGGATGCTCTGGCCGGGTTCGTAGTTCAGGTTCGAGGCCAGCGGGCGGGCCTGCCCGCACGGCCACACCGTCACGAACCCGGCACCCTCCGACTCGGTGGCGGTCACGTTCAGCACCACCGCCGAGGGCGCGGCCGGCACGCCGCCGGCGCCCGTCACGTTCAGCTCCATCACCTGGCCGGCCACCGGCTTGGCCCCGGCGTAACCGACCTGGCCGGCGGCCCGCGTCTCGAGCACCCGCACGGGAGCCGTCGACCGGTACCCCGACGAGAACCAGCCCTGCAGGTCGGCGACCAGATGCGTCCGGGCCAGCGTGTACAGGCAGACCCGGCCGTCGACCCCCGGCTTCACCACGACCACGTTGGGGATGGTCTGGCCGGCCGCGAAGTTCAGGTTCGAGGCCAGCGGGCGCGGCTGGCCGCACGGCCACGCCGTCACGAATCCGGCCGCCGCCGGCTCGGTGGCGGTCACGTTCAACACCACGGCCGAGGCGTCGACCGGTACGCCGTTCGCCCCGCCGACCACCAGTTCGATGGTGGTGCCCGCCGCCGGAATGCCGCCCGCGTAGCCCGTCTGGCCCACCGGTCGCGTCTCGAGCAGGCGAACGGGTGACGCTCCCTGGAAACCCGTGGCGAACCAACCCTGCAGGTCGACGATCACGTGGGTGCGCACGCTGGTGTAGAGGCACACGGCGCCGCCCGCACCGGGTCGGGTGAACACCGCGTTGGCGATCGTCTGGCCCGCCACCACGTTCAGGTTCGACGCCAGCGGGCGCGGCTGGCCGCACGGCCACACCGTCACGAACCCGGCCGCCGCCGGCTCCGTCGCGGTCACGTTCAACACCAGGGTCGACACGTCGGCCGGCACACCCCCGGCGCCCGCCACCGCCAGCTCCACGACCTGGCCGGCGGTGGGCGCCGCCCCGGCGCGGGTGTCGAGCACCCGACGCACCGTCGGACCCGTCACGGTCAAGTCGCGCGCGGTGAAGGACCACGCCACCGACACCGCCGGCCCCGCGGGCGCCCACGTGGTCGCCCCGGTCGACACCACCGGCTCGAACACCGTCTCGATGCGATAGCCGGCGCCCTCGACCCACGGCACCTGGGTGAAGACGTAGGCGTCACCCGCGAACACCTCGCCGCTGTCGACGCGCCCGGTCCACGCCATCAGGCAGGCGGGCACGACCTCTCCCGCGGCATCGAGCACGCGGAAACCGATCGCCCGATAGTTCGTCGAGAGCCCACCGGCCGCACTGAACGGCGGCAGGAACACGTGGGCCGGCTCGCCGTTGACCGCCCCGGCCGAGGGCGGGCACGTCACGGACGGGTCGGGGATCTCGCCACCCCACCAGCGCAGGCGGGGCATGACACCACCCGGCTTGGGGAACACGTATGCCTGACGGGGCTGAGAGGCCAGGGGCAGGCTGCCGAACCCGGCGGCGCTTCCCGACGCCGGGTTCGTCCCCAGGCCCATCGTCGCCGAGCGTGGGCTGACGAACGGCTCGCCGTGCAGCGGGGTGGCCATCCACCCGTCGACGGCGGCCACGGGATCCATCCCGCAGAACAGCACGTTGTGCGTGCGCGGGGCCGGGTCGAGCGGCGGGAACGCCGGGTCGGTGCCGTGACCGCAGTAC
>JANPGL010000710.1:0-1943 GCA_031423915.1 Actinomycetes bacterium
CCTCGGCCCTCAGCCGTCGCCGCGTCCTGCAGGCCGTCCTCGCCGTCGGCGGCGTCGGCGCGCTCGACGGCGTGCCGTTCCTCGGCGGCGCGCGCGCCGCCTCGGCCGCGTCGCGCTCGACCGGGGCCGACGCTGCGTTCGAGGGAGCCGGTGTGCTGGTGCTCGTGAACCTCCAGGGCGGCAACGACGCGCTCAACACCGTCGTCCCCTACGGCGTCGGCGCGTACCACGACCGGCGCGGGGCCCTGGCGCTCGATCCCGCCGAGCTCCACGTGCTCGACGGTGAGGTCGGTCTCCACCCTTCCCTCACCTACCTGGCGGGGTGCTGGGGGGCCGGACGGCTCGCCATCGTCGAGGGGGTCGGCGACAGCCAGCCGGATCTGTCGCACTTCATGTCGATGGCCCGATGGATGTCGGGCTCGCGCACTCCCGGCCCTCGAACGGGCTGGCTCGGACGGTACCTGGACGCGCTGGACACACCGGAGCACGCCTTCGACGCCGTGGCCATCGGTGGCGACATCCCGCTCACGCTGATCGGGGCCCGGCGCGCCGCCACCGCGCTCGACGTGGCGCCGGCCGGGTTCGGCACCTCGACGGAACCCAACGACGTTCGCCTCGCCCGTGCGGTACGCGACCTGGCCGCCGCTCCGACCGGTCGGGGCCCGCTGGCCGACGCGCTCGCCGCGGTCGGACGTCAGATGGTCGACGTCAGCTCGGTGGCCGCACCGCTGTACCGCCCGGACCTGCTGGGCGACACCCCCGTCCCGGACCTCGAACTGGCCGCCCGCCTGCTGAACGCGGGGCTCGGCGTGCGCGTCGTCGACGTCACCGTGCCGGGCTACGACACGCACGCCACGCAGCTCGGGTACCACGCCCACCTGTTGGCCCGCCTCGACGCCGCGCTGGCCCGGTTCTTCGCCGTGCTCGATCCGTCGCTGACCGGTCGTGTGGTGGTCCTCGTGGTGTCCGAGTTCGGTCGCGCCGTCGAGCCGAACGCGTCGGGGGGCACGGACCACGGCGCGCCGGGCGTGGCCCTGTTGATCGGCGACGCCGTGCGGGCCGGGCGCCACGGTGTGCGCCCTTCCTTCGCGGACCGCGACGGGTGGGGTCAGCTGCGGGCGACGGTCGACCAGCGTTCGCTGTTCGCCACGGTCCTGGCGCGCTGGCTCGGCGCCGACGACGCCGCCATCCTCGGAGCTCGGGTCGACCAGCTCGACCTGTTCGCCGCGGCGCCCGGCGCCGCGGTTCCGACGCGGACGCCCGTCGTGCAGGATCAGGGCTTCCTCGAGGCGGTGCGCCCCGTGCGCGTACTGGACACGCGCGTCGACGCCGGAACGGGCGTGCCCGCCAAGGTCCCCGCCGGCGGCGTCGTGGATCTGGCGCTGGTGGGGCCCGGACGCGTCGCTCCGCCCGGTACCACGAGCGTCGTGCTCAACGTGACGGCCACCGAGCCGACCGCCGCGGGCTACGTCACGGTGTGGCCCAGCGGTCGCGCCCGTCCGTTGGCCTCGAACCTGAACCTCGTCGCCGGGCAGACCACTCCCAACCTCGTCGTCGTGGCGGTCGGGGATGCAGGGTCGGTGTCGCTCTACAACTCCGCCGGCGCGACCCACCTCGTCGCCGACCTCGTCGGCTACGCCGGCGCCTCGCGCGGCGGCACGTTCGTGCCCGTCGCACCCTTCCGGCTCCTGGACACGCGACTCGACGCCAGGCCGCTGACCGCCGGCGTCCTGCGCCGGGTGCCGGTCGCCGGGTCGGGCGGCGTGCCGGACCGTGGTGTCGTCGCCATCGTCGCCAACGTCACGGTGACCGAACCGTCGTCGGACGGCTACCTCACGGTGTGGCCCTCGGGGGCGCCGGCGCCGTTGGCCTCGAACCTGAACGTGGTCGCCGGTCAGACCGTCCCGAACCTGGTGCTCGCCCGGTTGGGCGACGGCGCCATC
>JANPGL010000711.1:0-32415 GCA_031423915.1 Actinomycetes bacterium
ACGCCCGGCGGCGTCGTGGCGAACGGGCAGGAGTACGCGGTCTACTGCATCATCTACGCCTCGGGCTTCGAGATCTCCGCCGAGTTCCGGAGGCGGCTCGGCATGGAGGTCAACGGGCGCAACGGGCTCTCGCTGTTCGACCACTGGTCCGACGGCCTCAAGACGCTGCACGGCTTCAGCACCCGCGGCTTCCCCAACTGGTTCTACATCGGCGTGTCCCAGAACGCGTTCGACCTGAACATGACGTCGATGTTCGACGACCAGGCCCGCCACGTGGCCCACGTCATCGCCGAGACGCTGCGGCGCCGGGCCCGCACGGTGGAGCCCACCGAGGAAGCCGTGAACGAGTGGGTCGACCTGCTGGCCAGCTTCCACGTCGGCGGCGCCGGGTTCCTCGAGGCGTGCACGCCCGGTTACTACAACAACGAGGGCCAACCCAAGGGTGGCAGCGGATTCTTCGGCGCCTACACACCGGGCCCGGCGGCCTTCAACCGCCTGCTGGAGGACTGGCGGGCGACGGGCGACCTCCCGGGCCTCGAACTGAGGGGCGAGGTCGCCTGAACCACCGGGCGCGGGCGCGAGCCCGTTGACCAACGCTTGCGGGAATCCTGTCGTCGTCGAGACGTCCGACGTTCAGTGCGACGTCGCGGCGTCGTCGAGCGCATCCCGTTGCAGCAGCGTGTAGAGCAACGCGAACGACGGCACGAGCACGATCACCGCCACGGCGGCGATGGCGACGAGCCAGGTGAGCGTCACCTTCGGCGCCGCCGCCTGGTCGAGCGACAGCGATCCCACCAGGACGTCGGGGTACTGGGCCACGCCCCACGCCGCCACGACGGCGGCCACCGCCAGCGCCGCCGTCACCCGGGTCGACAAGGCCGGGGCACGGCGGCGGCGGGCGACCGCGACGAGGGTCCAGCCGCCGCACGCGGCCGACAGCACGACCAGCGGCAGGGCCCTGCCGGTCAGGCCATCGAAGACCCGGCGCGCATCGGCGGCCAGCACGGCGATGCCCACGAGCGCGACGACGCCGGTGACGGCACCGCTCACGACGGCGCGCCGGGCGAAGTACTCCTCGAGATCGGCGTCGTGCAAGCGTCGAGCGTCGCCGACGAGGAGCACGGCGGCCAGGTAGGCGCACACCGCCACGGCCAGCGCCCCGCCGAGCACCGAGGTCGGGTTGATCCACGACGTCCACCTCGAGCCGGCGGCGTTGCCAACCGGCACGCGGCCCGAGGCGATGCCGCCGGCCACGGTGCCCATGGCGAACGGCGTGAGCAGCGACGAAATGGCGAACGACGCACCGAACACACGCCGCCGCCCGATCGCCACGGACGCCTTGCGGAACGCGAACCCGGCTCCGCGCAGCACGATGCCGACGACGGCGAGCGACAGCGGCACCGTGAGTGTGGTCATCACCGCCACGAAGGCCGGCGGAAAGGCCGTCCACAGCATCACCAGGCAGAACACCAACCACACGTGGTTCGCCTCCCACACGGGCCCGATGGCCCGATCGATCAGCGCCCGTGGTCGCTCACCGCGGGTGTCGCCCCCCGCCACCAGGTCCCAGAAGCCGGCACCGAAGTCGGCCCCACCGAACACGGCGTAGGCCACCACACCGGTCCAGAGCACGGCGGCGGCGACGTCGGCCGCGTTCACGGGGCGACGACCGGTTCGGGGTCGGGGCGATCGCCCGTGCGCTCCTGCGCCCCCTCCTCGAGGCGCCAGCGACGTGCCATCGATCGCAGGACCGCGATCGTGCCCACGACCAGCGCGGTGTAGAGCACCACGATCACCAGGTACGACACCCACACGCCCCCCGCCGCCGTCACGGCGTCCCGGGTCCGCAGCACGCGGTAGGCGATCCACGGCTGGCGGCCCACCTCGGTGGTGATCCACCCGGCCTCCAAGGCCACCACCGACGCTGCGCCGGCCAGCGCGGCGGCGCGCAGGAACCAGCGCGACGACGGGATCCGGCGACGGCGCCACCAGCTCCATCCGAACCACGCCGACAACGCGACGAGCGCGGTCCCGATGGCCACCATCACCTGGAACGCGAGGTGGACGATGTTGGCCGGCGCGCGCTCGTCGGCGGGAATGCGATCGAGCCCGGTGATGACCGTCGAGCGGTCGAAGCCCACCAGCAACGAATCCAGCCCCGGCAGCGAGATGGCACCCACCACTCGGCCACCCACCAGCACGCCACCGAGGTGCATGGCCTGGTCGGGACCCGTCACGGTGGTGAGCTCCATCGCTGCGAACTTCGACGGCTGATCGCGGAACACCCCGCGGGCGGCCACGTCGCCGACGACGACCTGCAGCGGCGCCGCGAGGGCGGCGACACCGAACGCCAAGCCGAACGCCAGGCGGTGGTAGCGGTCGCGGCGGCCGCGCAGCATGCCGACCGCGTACACCGAGGCGACGACGAACCCGGCGACCATGTACGAGGCGAGCAGCATGTGGGGCACCTCGTACAACGTCGCCCGGTTGAACATGGCCGCCATCGGGTCGATGCCCACCACCCGACCCTGGGCGTCGAGCGAGAACCCCGAGGGATGGTTCATCCAGCCGTTGGCCGACACCACGGCGAACGACCCGACCACGCCGGCCACGACGATGGGGACGCCCGATGCGAAGTGGGCCCACGGGTGCATGCGCTTCCAGCCGTAGAGGTACACCCCGACGAAGATCGCCTCGGTGAAGAAGGCCAGCCCTTCGATGGCGAACGGGATGCCGATGACCGCACCGAAGCGGTCGAACAGCCCGGGCCACAGCAGGCCCATCTCGAACGAGAGCACGGTGCCCGTGACGGCGCCGACGGCGAACAGCACCGCCATCACCTTGGACCACCGCCGGGCCAGCAGCATCGCCACCTCGTCGCCGCGCCGGAGTCCCCGGTAGTGGGCGAGCAGGACGATCACGGGCAGGGCCACGCCGAAGGGCACGAGGATGATGTGCACCCCGAGGGTGAGCGCCATCTGTTCCCGGGCCGGTAGCAGGTCCGAAAGTGCAAACACGACGGAACCTCTCGCCGACGCCGGTAGAGCGGCGCCGCAACGACGACGCTAGCGGCGCGCCCCGACGATCGGTTGTGCCATCGGCCTCCTGCGTCGTGGTCCGCGTCGGGTGCGCCCCGTGCGAGCCGTTTGACGACCGGGCGATCGGGTAGTCCGGCGCCCGACTCGACGAGGAGCTGCCATGACCCACCACGCTGCCGTCGAGCCGTCCCGTTCCCCTGTGTCGCCCACCCGACGCCCGGCCAGGGTGGCGGTCGCCGGCGCGTCCGGCTTCATCGGACGCGCGCTCACCCGTCGACTGTGCGCCGACGGGCACCCGGTCACCGCGCTGACGCGACACCCCGAGCGCTACGCGGGCGCGGGGCGCCCGGTGTCGGCCGACGTGGACGACGCCGCCAGCCTGCGCCGCGCGTTGGAGGGGATCGACGTCGCCTACTACCTCGTCCACTCGCTCGCCGAGGCCGACTTCGCCGAGCGGGATCGTGCCGCGGCCAAGGCGTTCGCCACCGCCGCCGAGGCCGGCGGCGTGGGCCAGGTCGTGTACCTCGGCGGTCTCGGCGACGAGCGCGACGCGCTGTCCGAGCACCTCCGCAGCCGGCGCGAGGTCGAGCACATCCTGCTCGATTCGGTGCCCACCACCGCGCTGCGCGCCGGCATCGTGATCGGCGACGGGAGCACCAGCTGGGAGATCCTCTGCCAGCTCGTCCAACGGCTCCCCGTGATGATCACCCCGCGTTGGGTCAACACCCGCACGCAACCGATCGCCATCGACGACGCCATCGACGACCTGGCCGGTGTGCTGGGCCGGCCCGGGTGCGTCGGGCAGGTCTACGAGATCGGCGGCCCCGAGCCCCTCACGTACCGGCGGATGATGCTCGTCGTCGCCCACCTCCTCGGGCGGCACCGGCTCATCGTGCCCGTGCCGTTCCTGTCGCCGCGCCTGTCGTCGCACTGGCTCCGGCTCATCACCGACGTCGACATGGCGACGGCGCGCGCCCTCGTGGATTCGATGACGAACGAGGTGATCGTGCACGATCACCGCATCGACGCGATCGTGGACCGGACCCCGATGACCTTCGAGGCCGCGGCCCGGCGGGCACTCGCCGCACGGTCGGCCCGCCTCGCGTCAGGCTCCCGTGGGGGTTCGTAGCCTCCTGTGTCCGCTCGCCGCTCCGCCACCCCCGACGGCCGGACCGTCGACGCGCCGGGTGGCGGCGGTCGTGATCACCCTCGTGGCGGGCACGGCCCTGCTCACCGCCACGCTACGGGTGTCGCCGGGCTCCGACGCCTTCCTCGCGCTGGGCCTGGGCACGGCGGCGGTGTGGGTGGCGGGCGCGTTCGCCTCGGGTTCGATCCCGATCCACGCGGCGGGCACGCCGGTCGCCCGTCTGGTGCTCGGCGCGGCGCTGGTGGCGCTGGTGGCGTTCGTCGGGTTCGCCGTCGCCTACCAGGTGGCGGACCACCTGCCGGTGCTGTCCGGCGCGTTGCGCCGCATCCTCGGCAAAGCCGACGCCACGCCCAAGGCGGTGGTGCTCGCCGTCACGCTCGTGAACGGGCTGGCCGAGGAGGTGTTCTTCCGCGGCGCCGTCCACGCGGCCGCCGGGCGTCGCCGCCCGGTCCTGGTGACCCTCGGGACCTACGTGGCCGTCACCGCCGCCACCGGCAACGTGGCGCTCGTCGTCGCCGCCGTCGTCATGGGAACGGTCTTCGGACTCGAGCGCAGGGCCACCGGCGGGGTCGTCGCCCCGGTCGTCACCCACCTCGTCTGGTCGACGCTCATGCTGGTGGCGTTGCCTCGCTGACCGACCCGGCCGGCACTAGCGTCGACGGTTCAACCGAGGTGTGCCGGGAAGCCTGGTCGGCGAGGAGAGCTCGCCCATGACACGCGTCCACATCCGATCGGCCCGCCGTTCCCCGCTCGTGCGCCTGCTGTCGCCGCTGCGCGACTTCATCGCCACCGAGACGTCGGGAGCGGCGCTGCTGGCCCTCGGCGCCGTCGCGGCGCTGGTGTGGGCCAACTCGCCGTGGTCGGGTTCGTACCACGCGCTCTGGGACAGCCGGGCCGGGTTCACCGTCGCCGGGCACACGCTGGAGCTCGACCTGAGGCACTGGATCAACGACGGGCTGATGGCGATCTTCTTCCTCGTGGTCGGCCTCGAGATCAAGCGCGAGCTGACGAGCGGTCACCTTTCGACCCGGCGCGCCGCCCTGTTGCCGGGTGCCGCCGCGCTGGGCGGCATGGTCGTGCCCGCGCTGCTCTACCTGGCCATCGCCGGCGGTACCGCCCCACGCGGTTGGGCCATTCCGATGGCCACCGACATCGCCCTCGCCGTCGGCGTGCTGGCGGTCGTCGGCTCGCGGGTCCCGTCGTCGCTGCGGGCCTTCCTGCTCGGGCTGGCCATCGTCGACGACATCGGGGCCATCGCGGTCATCGCGGTCGTCTACTCGACGGGCGTGTCCCTCGCCTGGCTCGCCGCCGCGGTCGTCGGCCTCGCGGCCACGCTCGGCGTGCGACGCGCCGGCGTGCACGCCACCGGCGCGTACTGGCTCGTCGGTGCGTTCGTCTGGTTCTCCCTGCACGAGGCCGGCATCCACCCCACCATCGCGGGCGTGGCCATGGGGCTGCTCGCACCGTCGACGCCGCGCTACGCGCCCGAGCTCATCGATGCCGACGAACTGGGCGACGTCGGCGATCTCGAGGCGGCGCGCACCACCAGCGAGCTGGCCCGTGGCTCGGTGTCCGTCGTCGAGTGGCTGCAGCACGTGCTGCACCCGTGGACGAGCTTCCTCATCGTGCCGGTGTTCGCGCTGGCCAACACGGGTGTCGAGATCAGCACCACCGGGCTGCGCCACGCGGTCGGGTCGCCCATCACGTGGGGTGTGCTGGTCGGCCTGCTGGCCGGCAAGCCGCTCGGCGTCGTGCTGGCCACCCGCCTGGCCGTGCGATCGGGCATGGCCGAGCCGCCGGCGGACGCCCGCCCGGGCCAGGTGCTGGGCATCGGCCTCACCGCGGGGATCGGGTTCACCGTGGCCACGTTCATCACCGAGCTCGCTCTCACCGACCCGGTGGAGCGCTCGAACGCCAAGCTGGCCATCCTGGTGGCGTCGGTCCTGGCTGCCGGGCTGTCGATCTTGACCCTCAGGCGGGAATCTCCGGCGACGGCCGGGGGTTGACCGTCCCTGATGTCCGAGTCCTCGCTCTCCCCCGCGGCCGAAGTCGTCGTCTACTGGCGACCTGGGTGCCCGTACTGCTCGATGCTGTTCACCGGCCTGCGCGACACGGGCCTGCCCTACCGCCAGGTGAACATCTGGGACGAGCCCGAGGCCGCGGCGTTCGTCCGTTCGGTGGCCGGTGGCAACGAGGTCGTGCCGACGGTGCGGGTGGGCCCGGCCGCCGCGGTGAACCCGTCACCCGACCAGGTGGTGGCCATGGTGCGCGAGCACGCGCCAAAGCTGCTGCCGGCCGGCTGAGGCTCAGGCGCTGGCGGCGGCGAGGCCCACGGGTGGCGCCTCCCACGACTTCAGCTCGGGCATGACCTCGTCGGCGAACAGCTGCATGTTGCGGCGCCCCTCGGCGTAGCTCATGCCGGCGTAGACGAAGTTCGGGAAGAAACCGGCCATGCCGATCTTGTCCTTGATGACCGCCAGCTTCTCGAGCACCTGCTCGGGAGTGCCGTAGGGCATGAGCTTCACGAAGTCGTCCGCCGCTCCCTGCTTGCCGTGGCGGCCGACGTACTTCGTGATGTTCGTGTAGAACTCGTAGCCCTTCACGCCCTCGTGCGGTGCCTCGCCGAACTCGTAGTGCTTCAGCACGGTGCCGTAGTAGCCGCCGATGTAGCGGTGGGCCATCTCCTCGGCCCGGTCGGCGCTCTCGTCGACGAAGCAGAACCCGCCGCACAGCGGGGCCGGTGGCTCCGCGCCGTTGGTGGTGCGGTACACGTCGCTGTAGACGCGGAAGTCCTCCTCGACGACCGGCCAGGGCTTCTGCGGGATGACCAGCAGCCCGATGCCCAGCTTGGCCATGATCGGCATCGACTCGGGCGACACGGCCGCCGCGTACGTGCGGCCGCGGAACGAGTGGCGGGGCGCCGGGCGGATGTCGCGCCGGGCCTGGTGGATGGTCTCGCCGTCGTACTCCAGGTAGCCACGCTCGAGCCCGGTGATGATGCAGTCGGCCGTCTCGGTGAAGCGCTGCCGGCTGGTGTTCATGTCGACGCCGAAGCCCTCGTACTCGATGCGGGCGAGGCCGCGCCCGATGCCGAGGATGAGCCGCCCACCCGACAGGTTGTCGAGCATGGTGATCTGCTCGGCCACCCGCATCGGGTCGTGCCACGGCAGCACGATCACGCCGGTGCCGAGCTGGATGTGGTTCGTGCGGGCGGCGACGTACGTGAGGAACTGCACCGGGTCGGGGCACATCGTGTAGTCGGTGAAGTGGTGCTCGACCGACCAGATCGAGTCGAAGCCCAGGTCCTCGGCGCCTACCGCCAGGGCCACCTCCTGGTCCCAGACCTCGGCGTCGCTCAACGCGTTCTCCGGGTTCTGGAACGCAACCCCCATGCCGACGTGCATGACACGACCCCCTCGATCGATTCCCCCGGGGGGAATCGTACGTCCGATCAGGCGCCCGCCGGGCGCGACGACAACCACGCGCCGACGAGCAGCACCGCGCAGCCCAGCACCTCGAGCAGCCGGACCCGTTCCGAGCGGATCACCGTGCCGATCAAGAACGCGAACGTGGCCTCCAGGTAGGTCACCATCGACGAGCGGGTCGCACCGGCCCGAGCGGTCAGCGTGAGCAGCAGGGCGAAGGCGACGGCCGTGCCACCCGCGCCGAGCGTCACGTTGGCGGCCAACGACGACCACCCGAACGTCGACCGACCGAGCCCGACGACGGCGTACGGCACGGTGAGGGGCACCGACACCACCAGCGCCCGCCAGAACACCGGCATCGAGCCGTAGCGCTGCACGAGCGGCACGGCGACGTCGAACGCCAGCCCGTACGACATGCAGGCGACCAGGACGAGCAGGACCCCGACGGCCGAGTTGCTGCCGCTTCCCAGCGCCGGCAGGCCGAGGAGCACGATGCCGAGCCCGCCGACGCCGATGCCGAGCGCGTGCACGCGAGCCGGCACGTGGCCGTGGGCCACCGCGCCGATGATGGCCGTGAACACCGGGATCGACGCGCCCAGCATCCCCGTGAGACCCGTGGAGATGTATTGCTGGGCGATGGGGTACAGCGTCATCGGGAACGCCAGCCACAGCACGGACAGCGCGGCGATGCGGGGCCAGTCGGCGCGGTCGACCGAGCGGCGGGCCGCCGGGAACAGCCCGAGCGCCACGGCGCCGACGGCGATGCGAACGAACGTGACGACGCCGGGCCGGAAGTGCACCAGCGACTCGGCGATGAACAGGAACGACGCGCCCCAGATCATGGAGGAGCCGAGCAGCAGCCCCCACTCGGCCGCGCCGTAGGCGGCACCGTTCGGCGGCGCCGCCCGGACTGCGGCGTCGGCGCTCGCTGCCCCCGGTGCGTCGGCCACGAACCAGTGTCGCAGCCCACCCGGGGAGGACCCCAACCCACGGGCTGTGCGACGATGCCCGCCGGACGAACGCACGGGGAGCGAACGCACATGGGGATCCTGGACCTGTTCCGGCTGGACGGCCGCGTGGCCGTGGTGACGGGTGGCGGCACCGGCATCGGGCGCGGCATCGCGCTCGGGCTGGCCGACGCCGGGGCGTCGGTCGTGGTCGCCGGCCGCCGCCCGGAGCCGCTCGATGCCGTGGTGGCCGAACTGACCGCCAAGGGCCACCGCGCCCTCGCCGTGCCGACCGACGTGACGGCGGCAGCCGAGATGGACCGCCTGGCCGAGCAGGCCGGCGCGTTCGGTGAGGTCCACATCTGGATCAACAACGCCGGCGGGCTGCAGAGCGAGCCCATGGGGCCGCTGGCCCGCACCACCGAGGAGTCGTGGCACACGACGTTCGACCGCAACCTCACGTCGATCTTCCTGTCCGCCCGAGCCGCCCCGACGGTGCTGGTCGATGGCGGCGCCATGCTCAACGTGTCGTCGACGGCGTCGGCCACGCGCGGTGCGCCGGGGCACGGCGTGTACAGCGCGGCGAAAGTGGCGGTGAACCACCTCACGCAGACCATGGCGCTCGAACTGGCGCCCCGGCGCATCCGGGTGAACGCCATCGCCCCCGGCCACACCCAGACGGCCGACTACGAGAACACCTCGGGGTTCACCGATGCCCAGTTCGCCAAACTGGCAACCAAGCAGCCACTGGGGCGCCTGGGTCGGGACGAGGACTACGCCGCGGCCGCGATCTACCTGTGCTCGGAAGCGTCGTCATGGGTGACGGGCCAGTGCGTGTACGTGAGCGGCACACCGTGATCTCGTAGGGAACACGCGAACGCGGGCGATCTTCGGGACGGGCGGATCAAGACGTCGGCAAGGGCTCCAGAACCTCCCTGGAAATGCCGACGGTTCGGCCGGCCGGGGAAAGCGGACGCGGCCCCACGCCGGCCGTACGCCGGAGGAACCCGATGCTCAGCAGGTTGACCGTCTCGAAGCGACTGGCCGGCGGCTTCGCGGTCGTCGGTCTGTTGCTCGCCCTGATCGTGGGCGTTGCCCTGCAGACGACGTCGGGGTTGACGTCGAACATCCGGAGCGTCGCCGACCACTTGGACACCACCCATGACGCGCTCGAGGTGAAGTTCCGGTCCGCCGATCTCAACGGTTGGCAGACCGCCTACGCCTTCGACGTGGTGCAGGGCGTCACCGACGCCACCAACGACGCCGTGGGCAGCCGCAAGAGCTTCCTCGACTCGGCCGCCGCCGTGCGCACCGAGATCGCCGCCCTCGAGGCGCGCACGCTCACCGGCGAGGAGTCCGCGTTCCTGGCCAAGGCGACGACGGCGTTCGACCGCTTCATGGAGCTCGACGCCAAGGTCATCCAGGCCTACCGCACGGGCGACGCGGCGCAGGTCGCCCGGGGCAACGAGTGGGTGGCCAAGGACGAGATCGTCATCTTCACCGCCATGGCCGAGGCGATCGATGGAATCGTCAAGGCCGTCGACCAGGACTCGCGGACGGCCCGGTCCGACGCCGACGCCTCCGGCAGCCGCGCCCGTACGCTGCTGCTCGCCGGCGGCATCGTGGCCCTCGCGCTCGCCGTGGTGCTGGCCCGCACGATCACCCGCTCCATCACCAAGCCGATCGAGCAGCTCCGTGAGCGCCTCACCCAGATCGCCGACGGCGACGGTGATCTCACGCAGCGCCTCGACGAGGACCGCCGCGACGAGCTCGGCGCTGTCGGCGCTGCCTTCAACCGCTTCGTGGGCAAGATCTGCGGGACCATCCGCCAGATCGCCGACCACTCGGTGGTCATCGCCAGCGCCTCCGAGGAGCTGTCGGCCGTGTCCAAGCAGATGGCGGGCAACGCCGACAACACCGCCCGCCAGGCCACCAACTCGTCGGCCGCCGCCGAGGAGGTGTCGGCCAGCGTGCAGACCGTGGCCGCCGCCACCGAGGAGATGACCACGGCCATCGCCGAGATCGCCCGGGGCGCCAGCGACGCCGCCAACGTGGCCGCCAAGGCGGGCATGCTCGCCGAGGCCGCCCAGGAGACGATGATCAGCCTCGGCAACTCGTCGACGCAGATCGATGAGGTCGCTCACCTGATCGGCGGCATCGCCGAACAGACCAACCTGCTCGCCCTGAACGCCACCATCGAGGCCGCCCGGGCCGGCGAGGCGGGCAAGGGCTTCGCCGTCGTCGCCACCGAGGTGAAGGACCTGGCCACCCGCTCCGGCGGCGCCACGGCCGACATCAGCCGCCAGATCGCCACCATCCAGGCCGACGTGCACGCCGCGGTCAGCTCGATCACCGACATCGTGCAGGTCATCGACCAGATCAACGAGACCTTCGCCACCATCGCCACCGCGGTCGAGGAGCAGACGGCGACGACGGGCGAGATCAGCCGCAACCTGGTGCAGGTCTCGACCGGGGCCGAGGCCATCGCCCACGACGTGTCGAGGGTGGCCCGTTCCGCCGCGGAGGCCACGCAGGGCGCCAACGACACCGAGAACGCCGCGGTCGAGCTGTCGTCGCTCGCCGGCGACCTCCAGTCGCTCGTGGGTCAGTTCAGGTACTGACCGGGTCGGACGACGCCGCGTGGCGGCCGGCGAGGAAGCCGAAGCTGATCGCCGGGCCCAACGTGCCGCCGGCGCCGCCGTAGACCATGCCGGTCACGCCCGCCATGGCGTTGCCCACCGCGTACAGGCCGGGGATCGGCTCGCCCGACACGTGCAGCACCTGGGCGTCGGACGTGGTGCGGGGCCCGCCCTTCGTGCCGAGCGCACCGCTGCGCAGCTCGACGGCGTAGAAGGGCCCGTCGGTGAGCGGGCCGAGCGTCGCCTGGCGGCTCGGGTACTTCGACTGGTCGCCGCTCCAGCCGTCGTAGGCCGAGTCGCCCCGGCCGAAGTCGGGGTCGTAGCCGTCGGCCACCTGGGCGTTCCAGCGGCTCACGGTGTCGACGAGACCCTCGGGCGCCACGCCGATGCGGCGGGCCAGCTCGTCGAGCGTGTCGGCCCGCGTCAGCCACTGGGGTGCCGTGTCGCCCGCCGGCGTGCCGGCGAAGCCGTACCGGCGCAGGTGCTCGTGGTCGATGACGAGCCAGCACGGCAGGTTGGCGTAGTCGAAGCGCGTCGAGTCGAACTGGTGGAACGCACCGCCGAGCGCGTTGTAGTTCGCCGCCTCGTTGGTGAAGCGCCGGCCCGTGCGGTTCACCATGATCGACCGCGGCAAGGTGCGCTCGCGCAGGATCAGGTGGGCCCGCTGGCGGCCGAAGAGCTCGTCGTCGGGGATCTCGATCGTCGGCACCCACCAGGCCTCGCGCATGTTGCCGAGCTGGGCCCCCACGGCCATGGCCATGCGCAGTCCGTCGCCGGTGTTCGTCGGCACCGTGGCCGGGCTCGTCATCGGGCCGCGCAGGAAGTCACGCACGAGCGCGGCGTCCCACTCGAACCCGCCGGTGGCCAGGATCACACCGCCGCGCGCGCCGACCTCGAGCGGCCCGGCCGCCGTGGCGAAGCGGACACCGCGCACGGTGCCGTCGACGACGTGGAGCTGCTCGGCTTCGGCACCGGTGACCGGCACGATGCCGCGATCCAGGCACGCCTTCAGCAGGCCACCCACCAAGGCCTGGCCGCACCCGCGGACGTCGTCGGCCTTCCTCCGTTCCATCTCGGCACGGTCGATGAAGCCCGAGCCGCCACCGAGCGGCGTCTCGACGAGCGACAGGTACGGGCTGCGGGCCGGCATCGCCACGCGGTCGGCCCACTCGCCGAGCGCCTTGAAGGAGAACAGCGACGGGTCGAGCGAGCGACCGCCGCCCGGCTTCCCACCCGGGTGCTCCGGGTGGTAGTCGGGGAAGCCGCGCACCACCTGGAAGCGCACCGGTGTGTTCGCCTCGATCCAGGTCACCACCAGTGGGCCCGTGTCGACGAGCGTCTCGGCCAGCGCGTCGTCGATCATCCCGTGCGACAGCGATCGGAGGTAGGCGAGCGCATCCTCGCGGCTGTCCGCCACGCCGGCAGCCGCCATGTGGGGGTTGTTCGGCACCCAGCACGTGCCGCCGGAGATGGCGGAGGTGCCGCCGACCACGTCGGCCTTCTCGAACAGCCCGACCGACGCCCCGGCCTCGCTCGCCGCCAGGGCCGCCACCAGCCCGCCCGCCCCGGTGCCCAACACGACGACATCGAACTCCATGGCGCACCCCCGTCGACGGACGCTTGAGCGGCGCCACGTCGACGAACCTATCGAGTGCGGCGAGCGGACCGGAAGCTCACGCCGCGCCGTGCCGTGCCGAGGGTCGCAGGAGCCCTCAGGAACCTCCGGGTCCGCCCGCCGACTCGTGGCCGGCCGGAAGCCTCAGGCTGTAGCCGACGCCGCGGACCGTGTGGATGAGCGGCGGCTCCACGTCGTCGATCTTGTGGCGCAGGTAGCTCACGTACGTCTCGAGCACGCTGGCGTTCCCGGCGAACGTGTAGTCCCACACCGCCTCGAGGATCTGCTCGCGCGTCAGGACGCGCCGGGCGTTCGACAGCAGGTAGTGGAGGAGCTTGTACTCGGTGGGGGTCAGCTCGACGAGCCGGCCGCCGCGCCACACGTCGCGCGTGTCCTCGTCGAGCACGAGGTCGTGGTACGAGAGCTTGTGCTCGCCCGGCCCGGTGCCGCCGGACCGGCGCAGCACGGCCTTCACGCGCTCGACCAGCTCCTCGATGGAGAACGGCTTCGTCACGTAGTCGTCCACGCCGAGGCGCAGACCCTCCACCTTGTCGGAGGTGGCGTCGCGCGCCGTCAGGAAGATCACCGGGATGCGGGTGCCACCGGTCTCGCCCTGGCGCAGCCGCCGGGCCACCTCGAAGCCATCGAGGTCGGGGAGCATCACGTCGAGCACGATCAGGTCGGGCCGGCGGGCCTCGACCGAGGCCAGCGCGGCGCGACCCGTAGCGGCCCGGCCGACCTCGAACCCGTTGAAGCCGAGCGCCATCGCCACCAGCTCGGTGATGTGCTCCTCGTCGTCGACGGCCAGCACGTACGGCTTGGCCTTGGCGTCCGCCACCGGGGGCGCTCCTTCCGCGGACCCGCCAGGGCGGCGGGTTCGACCCGCACGCTAACCGGCACGTGGCGGAGGTCGACGCCCTCACCGCGGGTTCTGCGGAAACTCCCAGGAAGGTGTGAGCGAGGGCGGAGCGGCCGCCGGAAACCTGACCGTGTGCTCGCGTCGTCCGCCCCGAAACCAATGCCGGCCACCGGGGACGTGGGCATGATGGGGCGTCATGTCCGTCGCCGTGTCCACCCGATGAGCCTGCGCGTCCGACTCGTCCTGGCGCTCGGAGCGCTCCTCGTGCTGGGCCTCGCCGCGTTCGGGATCGGCACCTACGCCCGCTACGCACGGTCCGAGTACAACCGGCTCGACGAACGCCTCCTGGCGGTGCAGCCCGCGGTGAGCCGCCAGCTGGGCACCGACGACGGCGACGGCGACAGCGCCGGCCCGCGCGCCCGTGACGGGCGTGGCGGGCCACCGGCCATCGCCCCCACCGGCACCTACGGCGAGCTCCGCAGCGCGGACGGCACCGTTCTCCAGTCCGTGCCGACCGCCGAGGGACTGGCCCCCGACCTGCCCGCCACGGTGCCGCTCGGACGCACGTTCACGGCCGGCTCCAAGGACGGCTCGGGTGACTGGCGTGTGTTCGCGACCGGAGCGCCCGGGCGGACCGGCGAGATCGTGGTGGTGGCCGTGCCGACCGCCGAGGTCGAGCGCTCGTTGCGCGGCCTGGTGCTCATCGAGACGATCGCTGGCCTGGCGCTGCTGGCCGTGGTCACGGGCGGCGCGTGGCTCATCCTGCGGCGCGGCCTGCGCCCGCTCGAGGACATGGCGGACACCGCCCGGTCGATCGACGCCGGCGACCTCTCGCAGCGCGTGGCCGAGGACGGGCACACCGAGGTCGGCCAGCTCGGGCACGCGCTCAACTCGATGCTCGGTGAGCTGGAACGCGCCTTCGCCGAGCGCGACGCCACCGAGGAGAAGCTGCGCCAGTTCCTGGCGGACGCCGCTCACGAGCTCCGCACCCCGCTCACCTCCATTCGCGGGTTCGCCGAGCTGTTCCGGCTCGACACCGACAACGACCACGTCGACCGCGACGTGATCGTCCGGCGCATCGAAGAGGAGTCGACGCGCATGAAGCGGCTCGTCGACGACCTGCTGCTGCTGGCCCGCCTCGACCAGACCCAGCCGGTCGAGACCGCGCCCGTCGACCTGGCCGTGCTGGCGGCCGACGCCTGCAGCGACGCGGTGGCCGCCGACCGGTCGCGGCCCGTCACCCTCGACGCTCCCGAGCCCGTCGTCGTCACCGGCGTGAAGGACCACCTCCGCCAGGCCATCGCCAACCTGGTCACGAACGCCGTGCGGCACACGCCGGCGGGCACCCCGCTCGAGGTGACGGCGCGACGTGAGGGCTCCGATGCCGTGGTGGAAGTGCGCGATCACGGCGCCGGCCTGAGCGACGAGGCGCTCGCCCACGTGTTCGACCGTTTCTGGCAGGCCGACAAAGCGCGCGTCGGCACGGGCGCGGGGCTCGGCCTGTCGATCGTCGCGTCGATCACCCGCCGCCACGGTGGCGACGTCGTGGCGGCCAACGCGCCCGGCGGCGGCGCCAGGTTCACCGTCCGCCTGCCACTCGCCTCCTGAACCGCGCCGAGCGCCGCGCGCCCCACTCTCGGCTCTGTGCGAGACACCTACGTCTCACGCAGAGCCGAGACCGTACGGCCGGGCGCCCGGCCGGCTAGGACCAGAGCGAGGAGCGCAGCGCCAGGACCTCGCGCACGGTGGCCACGAAACCGTCGACGTGGGCGTCGGTGACCTCGAGGCTGAGGGCGATGAACCCGCGGCGGGCGATGTACCAGCCGCGGTCGAGCAGGTCGAAGAACAGCAGTTCGCGCAGGCGGTCGTCGGCGTGATCGGCGTCGTCGGGCGTGCAGATCGGTCCGGGCGTCGGGTGGATCACGAGCAGCGAGCCGATGCCGGTGGCGCAGAACGGTGCGCCCGTCTCGGCGAACACGTCACCCAGCGCCGTACGCAGGCGTTCGCCGCGGGCGTTCAGCGCGTCGATGGCCGCCGGCGTGAGCACCTCGGTGAGGCCGGCCAGCCCGGCGGCCATCGACAGCACGTTGTTGTTGAACGTGCCGGCGTGGCCGAGCGCACCGGGTTGCGTGGGATCGAAGCGGGCCATCAGGTCACGCCGACCGCCGAAGGCGCCGAACGACAGGCCACCACCGAAGTACTTGCCGAGCGTCGTGAGGTCGGGCGTGATGCCGTACAGCGTCTGCGCGCCGCCGGGCGACAGGCGAGACGTCATCACCTCGTCGAAGATCAGCAGCGAACCCGACGCCTGCGTGCCGTCGCGCAGCGCCTGCAGGAACGCCGGGTCACCGGGGATGCAGCCGCCCGAGCCGAGCATGGGTTCCACCAGCACGGCGGCCAGCTCGCCACCGTGCTCGGCGAACAGCGCGCGGGCGCCCTCGACGTCGTTGTAGCGGCCGAGCACCGTGTCGTACGGCGCGTTGAGGGGCGAGCCACCGTGCCCGTACGACAGCAGGCCCCCGTGGTAGCCACCGTCGAACACGGCGATCTTCGAGCGGCCCGTGGCGACGCGGGCCAACGCCACCGCCATCAGGTTGGCCTCCGTGCCCGAGTTCGTGAAGCGCACCTGGTCGAGCGAGGGGAAGCGGCCGCAGATCTCGGCGGCCAGCCGACCCTCGTACGTGTTTTGGGCACCGAAGCTGATGCCGTCGGCCAGCGTGCGCTCGATGGCGGCGCGGATGGCCGGCTGCGAGTGGCCGTACAGGCCGGCGGTGTACTCGCCGAGCAGGTCCACGTAGACGTGTCCGTCGACGTCGGCCAGCTCACAGCCCCACCCCTTGGCCACCCGGAACGGGAACGGCCCGAAGAACAGAACAGTGCGCGTGTTGCCGCCAGGCAGCGCCACCGACGCCTCCGCGTGCAACCGCTCGCTGACGGGGCGGCGGTCGACGTAGCGGGCACGGGCCGCCTCGACCGCCTCGTCGACGGCCGGGCGCAGCATGGGCATCGTCATGACGGCGAGCGTAGCGACCAGCGCTACCGTGCCGGCATGCCCCGTCGCGTGATCCAGTGGGCCACCGGTGCGACCGGTCGGCACGTCCTGCGCATGATCGTCGAGCACCCCGACCTGGAGCTCGCCGGTCTCATCGTCACCAACCCCGACAAGGCCGGCAAGGACGCCGGCGAGCTGTGCGGCCTCGGCCCTGTCACCGGGGTGCCGGCCACCACCGACGTCGACGCTGCGCTGGCCACCCCCGACGTGGATGCCATCGCCTACCTGCCCCTGCCGTCGGCGCGGGTGCGCGGTGACGCGGCGCACGACGAAGCGGTGATCCGCGGCCTGCTCGAGTCGGGCCGCAACGTGCTCACCACCGTCGGTTACCTCTATCCGAAGGCGTACGGTGCCGACGTGGCCGCCCGGCTCGACGCCGCCTGCCGGGCCGGCGGCGCGTCGCTCCACGGCACCGGCGCCAACCCCGGCTTCCTGGCCGAGCTGCTCCCGCTGACGTTCGCGGCGATGAGCGCCCGAATCGACCGCATCACCGTCGTCGAGTCGTCGGAGTTCAGTCGTTACCCGTCGCCCGACGTGATCCTCGGGATGATGGAGCTGGGGGCGCCGCCCGAGACGTTCGGCGGCATCGATTCGACGTACGGCCGCTGGCTGAGCGGGCTGTTCGCCGAGTCGATCCTGCTCGTCGCCGACACCCTCGGCGTGCCGCTGGCGGGCATCACCACCGAGCTCGACGTCGAGTGGGCGACCGAGGGCTTCACCATCGCTGCCGGCGCCATCGAGGCCGGCACGGTGGCAGCACAACGCTGGCGCTGGACGGGCGTGGCCGCCGCCACGGGCGAACCGTTCGTGGTGCAGGAGGCCGTCTACAAGGCGTCGGGCGCGGTGGGTCGCGACTGGGCCGACACGGGCATGTCGATGCGCATCGACGGCCGCCCGACGTTCGAGCTGCGCCAGGACCACGGCTGGCTCGGCAACGGCCTGCTGGCCACCGCCGCCCACCTCGTGAACGCCATCGTCCCGGTGTGCGACGCCCCGCCGGGCATCGTCAGCCTCGTCGATCTCGGCGTGCTGCGCCCGACCGGCGCCACGGCCCACCTGCGCTGACCGCCCCCTGCCCGCGCATCAAATGCGACGAACCCGTGATGACGACGAACTGGGCGCATTTGATGCGCGAGGGGCGGGCCGGGCGAAGGTTGGGCCGAGTGGCGCCCCCCGGACGTCAGCCCTTGCGGCCCTTGCTCGCCGTGTAGGCACGGCCGGCGGCGCGCGACTCGGGGTCGGCCAGCGCGGCGGCGAGCACGAGCGCGTCGACGCCCGATCCGGCGGTCGAGCCCATCTGCTCGCTGACGGCGTTCACGTGCTGCTTGGTCTGGGTGAGCGTCAGCGACGACTTGCCGGCCAGCGACCGGGCCAGCGCGTCGGCCGCGTCGAGCAGCGAACCGGCGGGCACGACCCGGTTGAGGAACCGGAGCGCGTGCGCCTCGTCCGGGCCGAACTCGCGGCAGGTGAGCACCAGCTCCTTGGTGACGGCGGGTCCCAGCTCGCGTACGAGCCGCGGGATCCCTCCCCACGCCAGCGGGATCCCGAGATCGACCTCGGGGATCGAGAACCTCGCGTCGTTGGCCGCCAGCCGCAGGTCGCACGCCGCCGCCAGCACGAGACCGCCGCCGACGCACCAGCCGTGCACGGCGGCGATGGTGAGCGCCCGGGTGTTGGTGACGGCGTCGGCCATGCGCCGGCCGAGCTCGGCGCCATCGGTCGTCGGGAGGTCGGGGTCGGCGTTCGTGAAGTCGTCGAGATCGAACCCGGCCGAGAACGCCCGACCGGCGCCGTGCACGACGGCCACCTTCACGTCGCGGCGCCCGTCGAGCCACACCGCCGCCTCGGCCAGCTCGGCCAGGAGTCTGCGGGACAGGGCGTTCAGCCGGCTCGGACGGTTCAACGTCAGGCGGGCGACCGGCCCGTCGACGGTGACGAACAGCGAGGACAGCTCGAGGTCGGCCATGGAGCGGACCGTACCTCGCCCCGGATCTGGTCCGGCGCGGCGGTCGGCGTACAGTGCGCTCCGGAGGTGCACCGGTGACCACGGCAGGCGAGCAGGTTCCCAGCGCGCTCGACCTCGAGAACCGCCTCAGCGGGCTGCTGCTCGAGGCGGGGCCCGACGGCACGGTCGTCGTCGACGGCGACGGCAGGATCGTCGTCGCCAACGCACAAGCGCTCCACCTGTTCGGCTACGAGCGAGACGACCTCGTCGGGCACCGCGTCGAAGACCTGCTGCCCGAGGGGCGCCGCGGGGGTCACCAGGCCTACCGCACCGAGTTCCAGCGCCACCCGCACGCCCGATCGATGGGCGCGGGCCTCGAGCTCGAAGCCCGCCGGCAGGACGGCTCGCTGCTGCCGGTGGAGATCAGCCTCAGCCCCGTCTCGCTCGACGGGCGCTCGTACACGATCGCCAGCGTCCGCGACGTGAGCGAGCGACGGCGGCTGCAGACCGAGCGGGACCGCATCCAGGCCGCGCTGAACGCCTGCTACGACGCCGTCTACCTCGTCGACCAGGGCAACCTGCTGCTGCGCTACGTCAACCAGGGCGCCCAGCTGCAGAGCGGCTACTCGGCCGACGAGCTCCTCGAGATGACGACGCTCGAGCTGTTGCCGTCGGAGCGTACCGACGAGGACTTCCGGGCGCTCGTCGAACCGCTCGCCCGCGGCGATCAGGATGTGGTCACGTTCACCGAGCGGCTGGTGCGCAAGGACGGTCGCACGATCGACGTCGAGGCCGTGATGCAGCGCGCCCCCGGACAGGACCAGCCGGCCTACCTGGCCATCGTGCGCGACATCTCGCAGCGTGTCTCGTCGGAACGGGCACTGCAGCGCGCCCACGAGGCGTTGATGCTCGCCGAGGACCGGGAGCGCATCGCGCGCGACCTGCACGACACCGTCATCCAGCGGCTGTTCGCCTCGGGCCTGGCCTTGCAGGCGGCCGAGGCCCTGCCGCCCGAACGGCTGCGGGCCCGCGTCGAGGACGTGGTCGGCGACATCGACACGACCATCCGGGAGCTGCGCGTCGCCATCTTCGGTCTGCGACGCGACGCCACCGAACCGGGCAGCCTCCAGCGCGAGGTGGCCAAGATCATGCACGACGCCTCACGCCCCCTCGGCTTCACCCCCGAGGTGGCGGTCGCCGGCGACCTCGACCTCATCACGGACCGCGTGGCACCCCACCTGCTGGCGGTGCTGCGCGAGGCCATGGCCAACACCGCGCGGCACGCCCGCCCCACGCGGGTCGTCGTCCGGCTCGATGCCACGCACGACGCGCTGCGGGTGGTCGAGGACGACGGCATCGGCATCTCGGCCAACGCCCTGCGCGGCAACGGCCTGCAGAACATGAGCGACCGGGCCCGGGCGCTCGGCGGGACCTGCACGATCACCGCCCGCAAGGGGGGCGGCACGCGTTTGCACTGGCAGGTACCCCTGCTGTCCTGAGTGGGGACGGAAGCCCGCTACGGTGCGCGCCCGATCATCCACATCTGCTTCGGGGAGCACCGCATGTTCGATCTGTCCGGGAAGACCGCCCTCGTCACCGGGGGCAGCTACGGCCTCGGGGTCACGTTCGCCGAGGCGCTCGCCGGCGCCGGCGCCGACCTGGCGCTCATGGCGCGGTCGGCCGACCTGTTGGAAGGCGTGCGGGCCGATCTGTCGGCGCGGTTCGGCCGCACCGTCACCGCTCACGTGGGTGACGTCACCAGCGACGACGACGCCGCCCGCGTCACCGCCGAAGCGGTGGCCGCCCACGGCAAGATCGACGTACTCGTGAACAACGCCGGCATCTCCGACGTGCGGGTGATCCCGAGCGAGCACTTCGACAGCGAGATGTTCCGCAAGATCCTCGACGTCGACGTGACCGGCCTGTTCATCATGGCCCGCGAGGTCGGTCGCCACATGCTGGAGCAGGGCAAGGGCTCGATCATCAACATCTCGTCGATCTTCGGCGACGGCGGCTGCGAGGGTGTCACACCCGCCTACTTCGCGGCCAAGGGTGCGGTCACCAACCTCACCAAGCTGCTCGCCGTCGAGTGGGGCGATCGCGGGGTGCGCGTCAACGCCCTGTCGCCCCACTTCTTCATGTCCGAGATGACCAAGCCGTTCCTCGAGCAGCTCGGTCTGAACCAGTGGTGGTCGAGCCGTACGCCCATGCGGCGCATCGGTGAAGGTCCCGACCTGGTCGGCCCGGTGGTGTTCCTGGCGTCCGACGAGTCGGGCTTCGTCAGCGGCGTGAACCTGCCGATCGACGGCGGCTTCAACGCCAGCAGAGGCGCCTGGCAGGTACGCCCGCCGCACTGGGACTGGAACGAGGCGAACGGACCGAAGCGCGTCGGCAAGGTGTGGAGCGACGACATCGTCGTGGAGGATTCCCACCGCAAGGGCATTCCGGGACTCCACTACCCGGCAGAATGACACGGTGATCGACCTGCCCGTCGCCGACCCGTGGGTCGTGACCGAACGGGTCGGCGACGGCATCACGCACGTCACCGAGCCGCACGGGCACCCCCTGTTGCGCTGCAACGTGTGGCACGTGCAGGGCCGCACGCTCGACCTGGTGATCGACACGTCGCTCGGGCTGGCCCCGCTGCGCCACCTCGTCGAGCGCGAGCTCGGGCACGGGTTGATGGCCGTGGCCACGCACCACCACAGCGACCACGTCGGTGGTCACGCCGAGTTCGACCAGCGCGCCATCCACCGCGCCGAGGCCGCCACGCTCGACGAGCCGGTCTGGGTGTGCGTGGATGCCACGCAGTACCCCGAGAGCGTGATCGGCCCCTACCGGGCCGCCGGGTACCCGATCCCCGACCTGTTCATCGACGCCGTGCCACCCGGCGGCGTGAGCGCCACCCTGCTGGAACGGCCCGCGGCACCCGCCACCCGGGTGCTCGACACGGGCGACGTGATCGACCTGGGCGACCGCCGCTTCGATGTGCTCCACCTGCCCGGCCACTCGCCCGGCAGCATCGGCCTGTGGGAAGCGGCCACAGGCATCCTGTTCGCGGGCGACGCCGTCTACGACGGCCCGCTCCTGGACGAACTCGAGGAGTCCGACCTCGAAACCTACGTGGCCACCATGCGGCGGCTGCGCGAGCTGCCGGTGTCGATCGTGCACGCCGGCCACGAGCCGAGCTTCGGGCGGGAGCGGCTCGTCGAGCTGTGCGACGCCTACCTGGCGCTACGGGCCTGACGCTCCCCCCGCTGCCGCACCGGAAAAAGCAGGAGGCCCCGCGCTCTCGGTCGGGTGTTTCCACCGTCCAAGCGCTGCGGGGCCTCCTCGTCGACGTCGCGCGGTCGGCGCCGAGGGATCGACCGGCCGGGCAAGGGCGTGCGCCCCGGTCCAGATCGGTTCCGAATCCCTCGTCACAGCACCGCAGCAACGTCTCGGTGAGTTCACTTTCGCATCGCTGAAACACCAGGTCAAGGGCCATATTTCGGATGCACAGGGTTCTCCACAGAACTTCTCGTCCATCCCCAGTTCATGCCCGGTTGTGCACGGGTTCACCAGAGTTGTCCACCGTCCGCGCACAGGGTTGTGCACAGCCGGTCGCGGTGACGTCAGTTGCTGTGCTTGCGCTCCGCTTGGAGGCGGGTGGCGAAGACGGCCGCCTCGGTGCGACGGCTCATCCCCAGCTTCGACAGCAGGTTCGACACGTAGTTCTTGACGGTCTTCTCGGCCAGGTGGAGCTCGTTGCCGATCTGACGGTTCGTCATGCCGCGGGCGATGAGGTCGAGGATGCGCCGCTCCTGGTCCGTGAGCGCGGCGAGCCGGTCGTCGGCCGGTGCCGGGTTTCGCAGACGGTCGAGCACGCGCCGGGTGACGGCGGGATCGAGGAGCGAGTCGCCTTTGGACACGCGCCGGATGGCGTCGGCCAGGTCGTTGCCGCGGATCTGCTTCAGGACGTAGCCGGCGGCCCCCGCCATGATGGCGTCCATCAACGCCTCGTCGTCGCTGAACGAGGTGAGCATCAGGCACTGGATCTCGGGGTGCCGACTGCGCACCTCGCGGCACACCTCGACCCCGTTGCCGTCGGGCAGGCGCACGTCGAGCACGGCCACCTGCGGGCGCGTGGCCGGGATGCGGGCCAGGGCCTCGGCCGCGGTGCCGGCCTCGCCCACGACCTCCATGTCACCGCTGGCTTCCAGCAGCTCGCGCACGCCCCGCCGCACGATCTCGTGATCGTCCAGCAGGAACACGGCGATGCGTTCTGGGGTCGGGTCGCTGCTGCTCATGGTGGCTCCTCGTCGGGACCACGAGGGTGGCTGTCGCCGCAGTGAGCGGCTCCCCGGGTCCAAGCGGAAGCGTGCCACGCTTTCGCGTCCCAATCACAGGGACCTTGGTCCCGACCCGGCGGTTGCTCAGTTCGAGCGGTACAGCGCCGGCGGGTCGAGCAGGTCGTGGACACGCCCGTCGTCGTCGAGCACCAGGAACCGGTCGAAGCCCCGCAGGAACCAGCGGTCGTGGGTGACCGCCACGACCGTGCCCTGGAACTCGGTGAGACCCGTTTCCAGGGCTTCGGCCGACACGAGGTCGAGGTTGTCGGTCGGCTCGTCGAGGAGCAGCAGCGTGGCACCGGCCAGCTCGAGCAGGATGATCTGGAAGCGGGCCTGCTGGCCGCCCGACAGGGTCTCGAAACGCTGGTCGGCGCACTCGGTCAGCTCGTAGCGGCGAAGCAGCGCCATGGCCGGCCCGCGCACCATGTCGCGCGCTTCCAGCAGCTGGAGGAGCGTGCGTCCTTTGAACTCGGGATGGTCGTGGGTCTGGTTGAAGTGACCGGCCACCACACCGGCGCCCAGGCGCAGGACCCCGTCGTGCCCGACCGACGGGTCGCCGGCCAGCAGGCGCAGCAGGTGGCTCTTGCCAGCACCGTTCGGCCCCAGCACGGCGACGCGGTCGCCGAACCAGATCTCGGTGTCGAACGGGTCGGTGAGGCCGTGCAGCTCGAGCTTGTCCATCGTGACCGCCTTGCGGCCCGTGCGGCGGCCGCCGAGCTTCACGACCACCTTCTGCTCGGTGACCACCTCGGGCTCGGGGTTGGCCGCCAGGAACTGGCGCAGCCGACTCTCCGCCGCCTTCAGCTTGGGTGCGAAGACTTCGGAGATCTTGGCCCGGACCTTCATCTCCTTCACCAGGTCCTCGAGCTTCTGCTTCTCCTCGGCCCACAGCGCGGCGTCCTTGGTCTGCTTGTCGAGGTGGGCCTGGCGAGCCGCGTGGTACGTGGCGAACCCGGCGCCGTGCGTCCAGGCGCCCGTCGTCTCGACCGTGACGATGCGCGTGGCACAGGCGGCCAGCAGTTCGCGGTCGTGGCTGACGAACAGCACCGTCTTCGGGCACGCCCGCAGCTCGGCCTCGAGCCAGCGCTTGCCCGGGATGTCGAGGAAGTTGTCGGGCTCGTCGAGCAGGAGCACGTCGTGATCGCCGTGAAGGAGCGCCTCGAGGACGAGCTTCTTCTGCTCGCCGCCCGAGAACGTGGGCAGGGGACGGTCGGCCAGCTCGTCGTACCCCTGGCCGACCGCGGCGCGACAGCAGCCGTCCCAGAACTGCTCGAGCTCGTAGCCGCCCCGCTCGCCCCACTCGTGGAGCGCGTCGGCGTAGGCGATGGCCGTGTCGGGGTCCTCGGGGTGGGCGGCCATGGCCCGCTCGGCCGCCAGCAGCGCGGTGCCGACGCCGCGCAGCGCCTGGGGCGCGGCATCGGTGAGCGCCTCACGCACCGTCGACGGCTGGTGGGCGGTGCCGACCAGCTGGCGCATGACGCCCAGGCGGCCGTTCACGTTGACGGTGCCGGCGGGCGAACGCTCGTCGCCCGAGATGAGCTTCAGGAGCGTCGTCTTGCCCACCCCGTTGGCGCCGACCAGCGCGGCGTGCTCGCCGTCGGCCACGCGGAACGAGACGTCGTCGAGCAGCTGCCGACCGCCGGGCCGGGACCACGAGAGATGACTGACCTGGAGGCTGCCCACGAGGGGACCACGCTACGGCCTGGACGCCATGACCGTCCCACCGTTTGCCGACGTCCGTCACGGGTACGCCCGTGCGAACATGCAGGTGGAGCGAGCCGTAGGAGGTCCACCATGACCGAGACCAAGCAGGCCTGGGAGAACGTCAGCGCCGGCGCCAGCGATCTGGGGGGCAAGCTCAAGACCCACTTCGAACAGGTGCGCGAGGACGACACCACCGAGGCCAAAGAGGCGCTGCGCAAGCTGGCCGATGCCGTGGGCGACGCCTTCGAGGCGGTCGGAAACGCGGCGCGCGACCCCGAGGTGCGCACCGAGGCCCGCAAGGTGGCGGGTACGCTCGGCGAGGCGCTCGGCGCCACGTTCGCCGGGCTCGGCGACGAGGTGCGCAAGGTGTTCAACCGCAAAGGTGAGCCCACCGCACCCACAGGCGACGGCACCAGCTGGGCCCCGCCGGCCACCGGGCCGACGGCCGGCGTCGAGGCCGGCACCCAGCCGGCCGACGACGGCGACCCGGCCGCGCACGACTGAGCGCGGCGGCCGACCGGCCGCCATGCTCGGGCCATGACCGGGCACCGCACCGCCACCCGGCCCACCATCTGGGTGCTCGGTGACCAGCTCCACCCTGATTCGGCGCTGCTGCGCGCCGGCACGCCCGGCACCCACCGGCTGCTGCTCGTCGAGAGCGACGCCAAGCTGGCCAGCAGGCCATGGCACGTGCAGCGGGCTCATCTGGTCGTCACGGCCATGCGCCGCTTCGCCGCCGACCGTCGCTGCGAGGGTTGGGAGGTGGACCATCGGCGCGCCCCCTCGCTCGCCCGCGGCCTCGCCGCCCACCGGGCCGAGCTGGCGCCGCCGACGGTCACGGCCATGGCGCCGGCGTCGATCGACGGGTTGGCGCTGCTTCGCCGGCTCGGCGTGACCGTGCTGCCGAACGACCAGTTCCTGTGTCACCCAGACGCGTTCGCGGCATGGGCCGCGGGGCGGCGCTCGCGCAAGATGGAGGACTTCTACCGCTGGCAACGCCGCCGCCTCGGGTACCTCATGGACGGCGACGATCCCGTCGGTGGTCGCTGGAACTTCGACGCCGACAACCGTGAGCCACCGCCGCGCGACGGACGCGCGTGGCCCGAGCCCGTGCGCAGCGAGCTCGACGACATCGACCGCGCCGTGCTCGCCGACCTGCCGACCAGCTGCTGGGGCGCGCCGCCCGACGGTACCTGGCCTACTTCTCGCGCCGAGGCGCTCCGGCGGCTCGACCACGCCATCGACGTCGTGTTGCCGCGCTTCGGCCCCCACGAGGACGCCATGCTCTCGACGAGCTGGCACCTGGCCCACACCCTGCTGAGCCCGCCGCTCAACCTCGGGCTGCTGCACCCGCGCGAGGTGTGCGACGCCGCCGAACGCGCCTACCGCGGCGGCCGCGTGCCCCTGGCGTCGGCCGAGGGGTTCGTGCGGCAGATCCTCGGCTGGCGCGAGTACGTGTGGGGCACCTACTGGCTCGACGGCGCGCCCTACCGTCACCTCGACGAGCTGGGCGCCACTCGCCCGCTGCCGCCCGTGTTCACGGGCGACGCCCCCACCCGGATGCGCTGCCTGTCGACCGTGCTGCGCGACGTGCACGACCACGGCTGGACGCACCACATCCAGCGGCTCATGGTGCTCGGGAACCTGGCCCTGCTGGCCGGCGTGGACCCGTGGGCGGTGACCACGTGGATGTGGTCGGGCTTCGTCGACGGCGCCGAGTGGGTGATGCTGCCCAACGTCGTCGGCATGGCGCTCCACGCCGACGGCGGCCGCATGGCCACCAAGCCCTACGCCGCCGGCGGCGCCTACATCGACCGGATGAGCGACTACTGCAACGGCTGCGCCTACGACCGCAAGCGGCGCACCGGCGACGACGCCTGCCCGTTCACCACGCTGTACTGGGCGTTCCTCGACCGCCACGCCGACCGCTTCGGTCGCAACCCGCGCGTCGTGCAACAGGTGCGCGCCGCCCAGCGGCTCGGCGACCTCGACGCCGTGCGCGCCCGGGCGACCGAGGTGCTCGACGCCCTCGACCGCGGCGAGCTGTGACTCAGTCGATCAGGCCGAGGACGATGAACTCGACGCTGCGGTTGGCCTGGTTCGACGCGGCGTCGGCACCGTCGGCCAACGGGTCGGTGGCCCCACGGGCGTCGACCGTGAGCCGATCGGCGTCGATGCCGCGCGACACCCAGTACTGGACCACGGCGCCGGCGCGCTGCTGCGACAGCGTCCGGTTGTAGTCGGGGTCGCCACGCCCGTCGGAGCGTCCCACCACGGTGATGTTCACCGCCGGGTTCTGCTTCATGAGCAGGACGCCGAGCTCGAGGATCTGCGTGAACGCGGGCCGCAGAACCGACGAGTCGCTCTCGAACTGCACGGTGTCGAGCACCTTGAGCGGGCCGCCCTTCACCGCCGGGGTCGACGGGTCGATGACGTAGTCCTCGAACACGTTGGCGGGGCCCACGACGGCACCGACCTTCGCCACGAGGGTGGCCTTCAGCTCGGCGTTCGGCACCCGGCCGTGGAGGTACACCTTGCCGCCGCTGAACTCGGCGTAGCGCACCGGTGTGACGACGTCGACGCCGCTGACCGTCGGCGCGGCGGGCGGGGTCGGCGCCGGTGCCCCGCTCGTGGCGACCGGCGCTGCGGTGGTCGCCGGAGCCGCGGCGGCCGCGGTGGTGGCGGTGGGGGCGCCCGTGGTCGGCTGCACGTTCGTGCCGAGCACCGCGGGTGCCGCGCCCGTCGTCGGCACGAGGCGGGGCGGCGGGGTGACGACCGTGCGGGTCGTCTTGTTGGCGTCCGACGTCCCGGCCGTCCGGGCGAGCAGGAAGCCCAGCCCGACGCCGACGAGAGCGACGCCCAGGAGCGGGCCGACGAAAGCGCGGATCGACGTGCGCGGCGTGAGCGCGGCCAGCGAGTCGTACGCCACCGGCACGGCCGTCGCTTCGGCTGCCGGGGCCGACGGGTCCCGGGTGGGCTCGGTCGTCGGGACCACCTTCACCGTCTTCGGCGGCACCGCCGCCGAGGTCCGACCGCTCGACGAGCGCGCGCCACCACGGGGCGGTACGTAGCCGTCGCCACCGGTGTCGTCGTTCAAGATGCGCGGATCAGCAGGTAGGTCGGTCATCGGTCCCCTTCGCCCGTGCGATCGTACGATGGCTCGCCCGCCGGGGGCCCCGCACCCTGGGCAACT
This sequence comes from Actinomycetes bacterium, assembly GCA_031423915.1. GTDB lineage: Bacteria > Actinomycetota > Acidimicrobiia > Acidimicrobiales > Ilumatobacteraceae > JANMAT01. The sequence goes on from JANPGL010000711.1 coordinate 27,896, forward strand.
GCCCGGATCCTTGACACGACCGGGTGACGCCACGCGCTCAGCGTGACCGGCGGGAAGCGACGCGTAGGAGCCACGCCTCGTCGTCGGTCGTGACCCCGACCGCGTACCCTCGGTCCATGATCGACCTCCCTCACCGAGGCGTCGGGCCCCTGACGGGGGTGCGCGTCCTGGACCTGACCCGGGTGCTGTCCGGGCCCCACTGCACCCGCATGTTGTGCGACCTCGGCGCCGACGTCATCAAGGTGGAGCCGCCCGAGGGTGACCTCACCCGGTTCGGCTACCCGCGCCGCCACTCGATCTCGACGTTCTTCACACAGCAGAACGTCGGGAAGCGCAACGTGTCGATGGACATGCGCAAGCCGGCCGCGGTCGAGGTGTTGCTGCGCCTGGCCGACGCCAGCGACGTGGTCGTCGAGAACTTCCGCCCCGGCGTGATGGCCCGCATGGGCCTCGGGTACGAGGTGCTGGCCGCCCGCAACCCGAAGGTGGTGCTGGCGTCGATCTCGGGCTACGGCCAGACCGGGCCGTGGCAGAACCGCCGGGCCTATGCCCCCGTGGTGGAGGCCGAGACGGGTTGGACGCGCGTGCAGAACGACGCCCACGGCGGCGCCGCCCGCAACGATCCGTTCAGCCACGGCGACGTGTACACGGCGCTCCAGTGCGTGTCGGGGGTGCTCGCCGCGCTGTTCCAGCGCGAGCGCACCGGCCAGGGCCAGTGGGTCGAGGTGTCGATGGCCGAGTCGCTCCTCAGCGTCAACGAGCACGTGCAGTGGGAGCTGCGCGCCGACCCCGACGACGATGGCGGCGACGACATCCCGAGCTTCGCCCCGGGCGACTACTTCATCCTCCCCACGGCCGAGGGCCACGACGTGATCGTGGGCGGCCACCCGGCCGACAAGAAGAACTTCCGCACGTTCTGCGCCGTGGCGGGCCGCGACGACCTGCTCGACGACGCGCGCTTCGCCACCATCGCTCGGCGGCGCGCCAACCTCGAGGCGTTCTTCGACGAGATCGCCGCCTGGTCGCGCACCCAGACGGACCTCGACGCCATGGAGGACGCGTTCGGCGAGCACGGCCTGGCCATCGGTGCGCTGCGCACCGTGCGCGAGGTGGCCGACAGCGACTGGGCGGCCGAGCGCGGCGCCGTGGTCGAGGTGCCCGACCGCGGCGACGGCGTGGTGCGCGTGCCCAACTCGCCGTGGCACTTCTCGAAGGCCGACTCGGGCGTGCGGGGCCAACCCGCCTACCGCGGCGAGGACAACCGCGCCGTGCTCGCCGAGGTGCTCGGCCTGGGCGACGCCGAGATCGACGCGCTGGAAGCCGACGGTGTGCTCGTGTCGCGAGGTCCGAAGCCCCGCTGATGGCGCCCGTTCCCTGGGGCATCGCCCCGATGAAGGCGGCCTCGGGCTCGCTGCCACCGGCGAGCGACGCCGGCTGGGTGTACGAGGTGAAGTGGGACGGCTTCCGCACGCTCGTGTTCGTCGACCACGGGAGCGTGCGCCTGCAGAGCTCGAACCTGTTGGACGTGACGGCGCGCTGGCCCGAACTGGGCGTCATCGGCACGGCGGTGCACGCCGACACGGCGGTGCTCGACGGCGAGGTCGTGGTGTTCGGCGACGACGGGCGCCCCAGCTTCGGCCGTCTCGCCCGGGGCGAGGGACCCGTCACGTTCGTGGCGTTCGACGTCGTGGCGCTCAACGGTCACGACACCACGGCGCTGCCGTTGGAGCAGCGGCGGCGACTGCTCACCGAGCTGCTCGAACCCGGCGACCGCTGGACCGTGTCGCCGCAGTACGACGACGGCGAGGCGCTGGCACGCGCCACGGCGGCGCAGGGCCTGGAGGGCGTGATGGCCAAGCGGCGCGACAGCCGCTACGTGCCCGGCAAGCGCTCGCCGTCGTGGCGCAAGGTGAAGCACCGGCTCCGGCAGGAGTTCGTGGTCGGGGGCTGGTCGCCCGGCTCGGGCAACCGGTCGACCACGTTCGGGTCGCTGGCCCTCGGCGTGTACGAGCGCGAGCGGTTGCGCTTCGCCGGGGCCGTCGGCACCGGGTTCGACGCGAAGACCTTGGCGACGCTGCAGACGCTGCTGACGCAGCGCACGATCGACAGCTGCCCCTTCGACCCGCCACCTCCGAAGGGCGCGCTCACCCGGCCGCGCTGGACCACCCCCGAGCTCGTGGCCGAGGTGGAGTTCGCCGAGTGGACGGACGACGGCATCGTGCGCCACTCGAGCTTCCAGGGTCTACGTGACGACAAGGACCCGCGCGACGTGCGCCGCGAGGGCTAACGGCCCGTGTGGCCGAACCCGCCGCCGCGGTCCTCTCCGTCGAGGTCGGCCACCTCGACGATGGCGGCCTCGCCCACCCGCAGCAGCACCAGCTGGGCGATCCGGTCGCCCCGTTGCACGTGGTACACGGTCGACGGGTCGGTGTTCACCAGGATGACCTTCAGCTCGTCGCGGTAGCCCGAGTCGATGAGACCCGGCGTGTTCAGCACCGTCACGCCGTGGCGGAGGGCCAGACCGCTACGGGGCTGGACGAACCCGGCCCAGCCCGCCGGGATGGCCAGCGCCAGGCCGGTACCGACCAGCGCCCTGCCGCCGCCCGGGGCCAGCTCGGCGTCGTGGGCGGCCACCAGGTCGAGCCCGGCGTCGCCGTTGCGGGCGTACGCGGGCATCGGGAGATCGGGGTCGAGACGGCGGACGGGCAGCGAGAGATCCGGCACGAGCGACGAGCCTACGGTCAGAGAGCGCTCGCACGCCGGTAGTGTGCCTGCCGATGCTCGTCTGGATGGATCTCGAGATGACCGGCCTGGAACCGTCCCGGGACGTGATCGTGGAGATCGCCACGCTCGTCACCGACGACGAGCTGAACATCGTGGCCGAGGGCCCCGACCTCGTCGTGCACCAGAGCGACGAGGCCCTGGCGCTCATGGACCAGTTCGTCGTCGACATGCACACCCGGTCGGGCCTGCTGCCCGCCATCAAGGCGTCGACGATCTCGCTGACCGAGGCGGGCGAGCAGACGATGGCCTTCATCCGTCAACACGTGCCCGAGGCGCGGACGGTGCCCCTGTGCGGCAACTCGATCGGTACCGATCGGCGCTTCCTGGCCGCGTACCTGCCCGACATCGAGAACTTCCTGCACTACCGCAGCGTCGACGTGTCGAGCGTGAAGGAGCTGGTGCGCCGCTGGTACCCGCAGGTGCGCAGCGAACGGCCCCGCAAGCACGGCAACCACCGCGCCCTCGACGACATCCGCGAGTCGGTGAACGAGCTCCGCTACTACCGCGAGCGCGTCTTCCTCCCCCGGCCCACCCCGGACGCCGCCACCCAGCAGTAGCAGCGATCACCGCGGCGTTCGGCGCGGGCGCCGGCGCATCGAATGCGACCGAGCCGTCAGGCACGACCACCTGGTCGCATCTGATGCGACTGGACCGTGCGGCAGGGTCCCTGTTGCTGGGACGTAGCGCCGCCGAGGGGCTCAGGCCCGGGGCACGGCGCGGCCGCGCCATGGCACCGGGCGCCGTCGGGCGCGGAGCCACGCGGAGCGGGCCAGGACGACGAGGAACCACACGGCGAGCAGCGGCGCCAGCACGGCCGTGCGCCACCGCACGCGGCCCACCCGGCGGCCGAGGACCCACACCTGTGCCGCGCTGGCCGCCCAGCACGGCAGCCCCGCGGCGGGCCCGCCGATCATCGACCACAGCCAGCCGACCGTCAGCGCGAACGCCCACCACGGCACCGAGCCGGCGCCGGCGGCGATGTTCTTCGTCCAACCGTCGACGAGCTGGCGCACGCCGTCGGGGTACATGCGGAACGAGGCGACGTCGCGCCCCTGGGCCAGGCGCACCCGGCCGTCGTAGCGGCGGGCCAACGAGATGTCGTCGACGACCGACCCGCGCACGTCGGGGTGGGCGTGACCGCCCGACGCTTCGTAGGCGGCGCGCGTGGTGGCGAGCACCGGCCCGAACGCCACCCGTACCGGCACGCGGGCACCCCACGGGGTGGTCAGCCCGGTGCCGGCCAACGACACCAGGTTGAACGGGATGCTCAACTGCTCGTACGGCCGCTCCATCCGGTGCCACGGCTGCACGCTGACGAGCGTGCGAGGTTCCGCCGCCGCCGCGCCGACGATGCGATCGAGCGCACCCGGGGCCAGGGTGACGTCGGCGTCGAGGAAGACGAGCACCGGCGCCGACGTCGCCGACGCGCCGGCCCAACAGGCCGAGGCCTTGCCGGTCCAGCCCACCGCGAGCGGCGGCGCGGCGAGCACCCAGGCGCCCTGTGCAGCGGCCGTCTCGGCGGTGCCGTCGGTGGAACCGTCGTCGACGACGATCACCTCGTCGCCCCACCGCAGCTGGTCGGCGAGCGAGTCGAGCAGGTCGGGCAGCGCCGCCGCCACGTTCCGGGCCGGCACGATCACCGCGGCCGCCGGCCGGGCCGCGCCCGGCGGGACGGTCAGCGGCAGGCGCCGCCAGCACAGCACCCACCCACACGCCCACCCGACCGCGAAGGGCAG
>JANPGL010000712.1:0-6037 GCA_031423915.1 Actinomycetes bacterium
GCGGGCGGGCCTCCTGGCCGAGCTTCGCGGCTATGTGCCGGCCGCGCCGCCGGGCGGCGACCACGTGGGCTTCGCCGTGCCGGTGCAGCTGGCCTCCCCCGATGGCGATCTCGCGCTCATGACGACCATCACGACGTTCGCCACGGCCACCGACGTGACGCTGGCCGAGCTCCGGCTCGAGGCGTTCCTTCCCGTCGACGCGGCATCGGAGGCGATCCTGCTGGAGCGTGCGCGCCGCAGGACGCCGACGTGAAGCGGATCGGGTTGCTCGGCGGGATGAGCTGGGAGTCGTCGATCGAGTACGAGCGGCTCATAAACGAGGCCGTGCGTGAACGTCTCGGCGGTGTCCACTCGGCCGATCTCGTCATCCGTTCGTTCGACTTCGCCGTCGTCGAGCGGCTCCAGGCGGCGGGCGATTGGGACGGTGCCGGCGACCTGCTCGCCGCGGCGGCGAGCGACCTCGAACGCGTCGGCGCCGAGCTGCTCGTGCTGTGCACCAACACGATGCACCAGGTGGCCGACCGCATCGAAGCGGCGACGACGGTGCCGCTCGTGCACATCGCCGACGCCACGGCGCAGGCGGTGCAGACGGCCGGTGTCCACACCGTCGGGCTGCTCGGCACGCGCTACACGATGGAGCGGCCGTTCTACCGCGACCGCCTGGCCGAGCGTCACGGCCTCGACGTCCGGATCCCCGACGAGCCCGACCGGTCGGTCGTCCACGAGGTCATCTACGACGAGTTGGTCCGCGGGGTGGTGCGCGAGGCATCGCGTGCGGCCTACCTCGAGATCATCGGGCGCCTGGTGGCCGACGGGTGCGAGGGGATCATCGCCGGCTGCACCGAGATCGAGCTGCTCGTGACGCCCGCCGACGTCGACGTGCCCTACTTCCCGTCGACTCGTCTGCACGCGCTGGCCGCCGTCGCCGCCGCCCTGGCCTGACGCGACGGCGACGCGAGCCGGCTTCTCGGCGCAGCCATGGACGTAGACGTCCACCGCGACACCGCGAACCGCCCGATGCGCCCCGGCATGGGGGCGTCAGCGGCGGCGGAGCAGGCGGCCTGGGCGGGCACCGGTGTCGACGCCGTGGCGGCGGGTGATGGTGCCGGCGATCATCGTGGCGTCCCAGCCGGTGGCGTCCTGCAGCACGCGACGGCCGCCGGCGGGCAGGTCGTCGACCGGGCGGGGCTTGTGGAGCTTCAGCCCGGCCAGGTCGACCACGTTGAGGTCGGCCCGCTTGCCGGTGGCCACCACACCGCGGTCGTCGAGGCCGAGCAGCGCGGCGGTCTCGCTGGTCTGGCGCTTCACGGCGAGGGCCAGGTCGAGGCGCGGGCCCCGCGTACGGTCGCGCACCCAGTGGGTCAGCATCGACGTGGGCTGCGACGCGTCGCAGATCATGCGGACGTGGGCCCCGCCGTCGGCCAGGCCGAGCACCGTGTCGGGCGCCAGCATCATCTCGCGCAGTGCCTCGTGGTCGCCGTCGGCGTAGCCGAAGAACGGCAGCAGCAGGTAGGCGCGCCCGTCGTTCTCGCAGCAGAGGTCGTAGATGAGCCGCATCGGGTCGGCGTTGCGTGCCGACGCCATCGAAGCGATGGCCCTCTCGGGCGCTGGCTCGTAGTCGACGTCGTCGCCCAGCGGGTAGAGCCGGTCGAGGTTCATGGTGATGGCCTCGGGCATGGCGTCGAAGCGCACGTTCGGGTCGACCGGCAGGTCGGCCTCGGCCAGGATGGCGTCGCGCACGGCCGGCTTGGCCAGCTCGGTCACCAGGGCGTCGAACGGCAGCGCGGCGGCCAGCCGCTTGAACGTGGGACGGCGCATGAACGGGTGGTAGCTGGCGAAGCCGACGAGCACGCCGAACGGGCGACCGGCCACCTGTGCCACCAGGCGGGCGCCGTCGCGGTTCTCGGCCCACGTGGCCTCGAGCTGGCGCTGCCACATCTTGGGCTCCATGCGGTTCTGCAGCAGCAGGTAGGTGGCCTGCAGCCCGGTCTGGCGGGTCAGCTCGCCCAACAGGTGGACCTCGTCGACCGGCTGATCGGCGAACCCGCCCTCGAGCGCGGCGGGCGCCGACTCGAACAGGCCGCCGCCCGCGGCCACCATGGCCTTGGCGATCGTCAACAGCTCGTGGCGCGAGGCGTACGTGCCGGGCACCGGGTTGCCGTCGGCGGCGCGGTGGCCGATGGTGCGCGACGTGGAGAACCCGAACGCCCCGGCCTCGATGGCCTCGCGCACGATGGCGGCGATGGCGTCAGCGTCGACCGCGGTGGCCGGCTCGTTCTTGGCGCCGCGGTCGTCCATCACGTAGCCACGCACGGCGCCGTGCGGCACGAACGTGGCCACGTCCATCGACCACCGACGCGTGTCGAGCAGGTCGAGGTACTGGGGGAAGCTCTCCCAGCCCCACGTGATGCCCTCGAACAGCGACGTGCCGGGAATGTCCTCGACGCCCTCCATGAGCTGCACGAGCCACTGCTCGCGGCCGGGTGCCACCGGGGCGAAGCCGACGCCGCAGTTGCCGATGGCCACGGTCGTGACGCCGTGGGCCGACGACGGCTCGAGCAGCGTGTCCCACGTGACCTGGCCGTCGTAGTGGGTGTGCACGTCGACGATGCCCGGGATGACGGCGCGGCCCGTGGCGTCGACTACCTCGGCGGCGTCGCCCTCCAGGTTCGGGCCGACGGCGACGATGCGCCCCTCGTGCACGGCCACATCGGCGGCGAACGGTGCAGCGCCCGTGCCGTCGATGACCTCTCCGCCGCGGATCACCAGATCGAACATGCGAGAACCCCCTCGTGTCGTCCGCCCATTGTGGCCGCTGGCGGGGGAGCGGCCCAACCGGGCTGGCACCGGCACCCGGCCAGGTGGAAGCCTTCGCCATGGGGAAAGGGGCTCGCATCATGGCGACCGAACCGTTGATCGTGGCGAACTGCTCGGGGTTCTACGGGGACCGCATCTCCGCCGCCCGCGAGATGGTGGACGGCGGGCCGATCCACTTCCTCACCGGCGACTGGCTGGCCGAGCTGACGATGCTCATCCTGGCCAAGAACCGGGCCAAGGACGACGCCACCGGGTACGCCCGCACGTTCGTGACCCAGATGGAGCACGTGATGGGCACGTGCCTCGACAAGGGCATCAAGGTCGTCACCAACGCCGGCGGCCTCAACCCGTCGGGCTGCGCCGAAGCCGTACAGCAGGTGGCCGAGAAGCTCGGCCTCCACCCGAAGATCGCCTACGTCGGCGGCGACGATCTCCTCGGCCGCATGGACGACCTGCTGGCCTCGGGTCTCGACCTGGCCAACCTCGACACCGGCGAGCCGTACGGCAACCGCAAGGCGATGACCTCGAACGCCTACCTCGGCTGCTGGGGTGCGGTCGAGGCGCTGCAGCGCGGGGCGGACATCGTGATCACGGGGCGCGTCACCGACGCCGCCGTCGTGATGGCGCCCGCCGCCTACCACTTCGGATGGGGGCGCACCGACTGGGATCGTCTGGCGGGCGCCTGCGTTGCGGGCCACGTCATCGAGTGCGGCGCCCAGGCGACGGGGGGCAACTACAGCTTCTTCACCGAGATCGCGAACATGGACCACCTCGGCTTCCCGATCGCCGAGATGCACGCCGACGGCTCGTGCGTGATCACCAAGCACCCGGGCACGGGCGGCGAGGTGAACGTCGGCACGGTCACCTCGCAGCTGCTGTACGAGATCGGCGGGCCGCGCTACCTGAACCCCGACGTGGCCGCCCGCTTCGACACGATCGCGCTCGAGCAGCAGGGCCCCGACCGCGTGCGCATCTCGGGCACCAAGGGCGAGCCCGCACCCGACACGTTGAAGGTGTGCATCAACTACGAGGGCGGCTTCCGCAGCTCGATGACCTTCCTGCTCACCGGCCTCGACATCGAGGAGAAGGCCGCGCTCGTCGAGCGCCAGATGTGGGCCGAGATCCCCGGCGGGCGCGAGCGCTTCGCCGAGTCCGTGGTGAAGCTCGACCACACCGACCACCAGGACCCGGAGAACAACGAGGTCGCCGTCGCCGCGTTGACGGTGACGGTGAAGGACCCCGACCCGCGCAAGGTCGGCCGCGCGTTCGGCGCGCCCGTCGTCGAGCTCGGTCTGGCGTCGTACCCCGGCTACTTCGGCACCGGCAGCCCCCGCGAAGCCGAGGCCTACGGCGTCTACTGGCCGACGCTCGTGCCGAGCCCGCTCGTGCACCACGAGGTCGTCCTCGGCGGCGACCGCACGGTGGTCGACTCGACCCCGCCGGGGCTGCCCGGCGAACCCGTGACCGCCACGGCGGTGACCGTGCCGGCCGCACCGGGCGGGCCGACGGTCCGCCTCCCGCTCGGTCGCGTCGTGGGCGCGCGCAGCGGCGACAAGGGCGGCAACGCCAACGCCGGCCTGTTCGCCCGCAGCGCCGAGGGCTACGCCTGGCTGCGCCAGTACCTGACGGTCGAGAAGTTCCGGGAGCTCTACCCCGAGGCCCGCGGGCGCGAGGTCGACCGGTACGAGCTGCCCAACCTGTGGTCGCTCAACTTCGTGCTCAAGGGTCTGCTCGACGAAGGAGTGGCGTCGGCCACCCGCCAGGACCGCCAGGCCAAGGGACTCGGCGAGTACCTGCGAGCCCGGGTGGTCGACGTGCCCGCGTCGCTGGCACCGAAGGCCTGAGGGCGGCCGCACCACCATGGCGCTCACCAGGGTCCTCATCGCCAACCGTGGCGAGATCGCCATCCGCATCGCCAAGGCCGCCGCCGCGCTCGGCATCGACACGGTGGCGGTGTACCCGGCCGCCGACGCTCGATCCCTCCACACCCGCGCCGCCACCGAGGCGCACGAGATCGGCGCCGGCCTCGCCGATCCGGTCGCGGCGTACCTCGGTTCGGACGAGCTGGTGGCGCTGGCGGTCCTGACGGGCTGCGACGGCGTGCACCCCGGCTACGGGTTCCTGGCCGAGAACGCCGCGTTCGCCACGGCGTGCGCCGCCGCCGGCCTCACGTTCGTCGGCCCGTTGCCGGCGGCGCTCGCGCTCTTCGGCGACAAGGTACGGGCCCGCGAGCAGGCCCGGTCGCTCGGCATCCCCGTGGTGCCCGGCAGCGGCACGGCGCTCGCCTCTGCCGTCGAGGCGGCAGAGGTGGCTGCCACCATCGGCTTCCCGGTGATGCTGAAGGCGTCGACGGGCGGCGGAGGGCGTGGCATGCGCGCCGTGGCCCGAGCCGAGGACCTGGCCGAGGCGTTCGAGGCGTGCCGCCGCGAAGCGCAGGCGGCGTTCGGTGACGGTTCGGTGTTCGTCGAGAAGCTGGTGGCGCGACCCCGCCACATCGAGGTCCAGGTGCTCGCCGACGCCCACGGCAACGTCGTGCACCTGCACGAGCGCGACTGCTCGGTGCAGCTGCGCAACCAGAAGGTCGTCGAGATCGCCCCGGCCCCGAACCTCGACGCCGCGCTGCGCCAGCGGTTGTGCGCCGACGCGGTGGCGCTGGTGGCGTCCGTCGGCTACGTGAACGCCGGCACGGTCGAGTTCCTGGTGGCGCCCGAGACGGGCGAGCACTTCTTCATCGAGTGCAACCCGCGCATCCAGGTGGAGCACACCGTCACGGAGCAGGTGACCGGCATCGACCTGGTGGAGGCCCAGTTCCAGATCGCAGGCGGGGCGACGTTGGCCTCGCTCGGCCTGGCCGACCAGGCCGCCGTCGGCGCGCCCCGCGGCTTCGCCGTGCAGGCGCGCGTGGTGGCCACCGGGCCCGGCACGCTGTCGGCCTACAAAGAACCGAGCGGGCCCGGCGTGCGCGTCGACGCCTGCGGCTACCTCGGGTACACCCCGCCGCCCCAGTTCGACCCGCTCCTGGCCAAGGTGATCGGCGCCTCCACGTCGCAGGCCACGCTGGCCTCTGCGCTCGAACGCACCCGCCGCGCCCTCGACGAGTTCCACGTGGCCGGCCTGCCGACGAACCTCGACGAGTTGCGGGCCATCGTCAGCCACGAGGTCGTGCGCGCCGGCGACGCCCGCACCTCGTTCCTGGCCGAGCACCCGGGCCTGGGCGCAC
>JANPGL010000713.1:0-2202 GCA_031423915.1 Actinomycetes bacterium
GTGAGGTTTACGCGGCGGCTTCCTGTGCTGCGGGGTTGGTCTCGATGAGCCTCCCTTCATGGAAGCGGGCGCCGGCGCGCACGAGGGCGACGAGTTCGGGTGCGTTGACCTTGCGCCAGCGGTCCTGGGCGGCTTCGATCAGCCTGTAGGCCATGGCGAGGCCGGCTGCTCTCGAGCCGGGTCCCTTGGTCACCTTCGTGCGCAACCGCACGGTCGCGAACGTGGACTCGATCGGGTTCGTGGTGCGGAGGTGCCTGACTCCTTCACCGTTCGCAGGTGCGAGGTGGATGCTACGGCTGTGGTGCGTTCGAGGGACTGAACAGGCCGGGGTGGGTTTACAGGTAGCCGCGGGGGTGGAAACCGAACCCGGTTGTGTGGCTGATGACGCGCCGTCCGGTAATGGCGATCGGGGTGATGATCAGCCAGTCGTCTCGGTCGTGGAGCCAAGGGTGGGGGTCAGCCAAGACGAGGGCGGGCTGGTGACCGCGCACGTGGCGCATGATCCCACGCACGAGCACGCTCCACCCGATGCCGGCCACGGTGTCGATGGCGTCGATCTGGAACGCCACACGTTCACCGGCGGTGCTGATGGTGTTTCCGGGTCGGGTCCGGACCACCAGAACTGGTCCACCCGACGCCTGTTCGGCGAGCCGGTAGTTGACCGGCACAACGACGGGAAACTCGTCGACCATGACCGCGATCCGACCGATGTGCCCACCGGCGAGGAATGCCAGGCACTCCGCCATTGTCAGTTCGTCGATGTGATCGGACGCCGATCCTTGACCCACGCTGTCATCATCGGCACGTGTCTCGTCTCCGCGCCAGAGCCCAACCGACGGGATGGAAGATGGCGTCGCTGATCGCGCTCAGCGAAGTTCCCCAGGTGTGCTCATCGAAGTTCCCCACCTGTGAGGTGTGGTCAAGGTAGCGGGTTGCGGGTGCCGGTGGTGGTTCGGCGGAGTGTGTTGGTGCGGGCGTGGTGGTCGCGGAGGCAGTAGCTGTCGCCGTCGAGGTTGAGCACGACGGAGCGGTGGAGGAGCCGGTCGAGCATGGCGGCGGCGACGGTGGTGTCGCCGAGGATCTCGCCCCAGCCGGCAACGCCGCGGTTGGTGGTGATCACGATCGAGGTCTTCAGGTAGCGCTGCGACACGACTTGGAACAACGCGGACGCGGCCTCGGCGGGCAGTGGGAGGTAGCCGAGTTCGTCGATGACGAGGAGGGTGGGGCCGGCGAAGAAGCGCATGGTGTAGGCCCAGCGTCCTTCGATGGCGGCGCGGTGGCAGCGGGCGGCGAGATCGGCGGCGGTGGTGAAGTAGGTGCGGTAGCCGACGGTGGCGGCCTGGCGGGCGAGCCCGACGGCGAGGTGGGTTTTGCCGACACCGGGCGGTCCGATCAACAGCACGTTGGTGGCGGTCTCGAGGTAGCCGCACGTGCCGAGCTCGTTCATGAGGGCGCAGTCGACGCCGGGTTGGGCGTCGTAGTCGAAGTCCGCCAATGATGCTGGGGTGGGGAGGCATGCGAAGCGGAGTCGTCCGGCGAGCCGGCGGGCGAGCGCCGAGTCGACCTCGATCGCCAACAACCGTTCGATGGTGGCGGTGGTGGACAGCTTCTCGGCGATCGCTTCGTCGAGCACACGCGGGAGCGCTTCGGCGCACGCGTCGAGTTTCAACACGGCGAGGTGACTGCGCAGGGTCTGGTAGAGCGACGCTTGTGCCGCCGTCGATGGGCTGGGTCGGGTCATGTAAGGGTGTTCCTTTGGTGGGCGGCTCGGGCGTAGACGGTGAGATCGGTGACGGTCCCGTCGGTCCCCGTCGGGGCCACGTTCGTGAGCGCGGCAGCGGAGGCGAGCGCGGCGGGGCCGGGTGGGATGCGTTGCTTGCGTCTGTGCGGCGCGGCGGTCGTGAACGCGGCCATCGCGGCGTGATCGAGCGCGGTGACGTGGTGGTGATCGCGGACCATCACCCCCGCTCCTGGGGCGGCGAGGCGGTGGCGGGCGACGACGATCCCGGACGGGGTGGTGAGGTCGATGAAGCCTGTCCCGAGGCGCCACACGACGTTCACGGTCGCGTGGGCGAGCTCGGGCGGGGTCGAGTAGCGGTTCCCTCGGAACGACACCAGCGCCTGCGCCGCGACCCGGCGTTCGACCATCAACACCGCCGGGAATGGCGCCGGCAGGACCGCCAGGTGCTCGCGGTCGGCGTG
>JANPGL010000714.1:0-8463 GCA_031423915.1 Actinomycetes bacterium
CGGGGCGCGGTGCTCGCCCGCCCAGTGCACGTCTTCCTCGGTCCACAGGCGCACGAGCAGCTCGAGGTGCTCGGCGAACACGGCTCGGGCCTGGCGCGGGTCCTGCCCGAAGCCGGCGAAGGTGTGCGGGAAGAACGTGCCGCGCCCGATCACCGGTTCGACGCGGCCGCCCGACAGCAGGTCGACGGTGGCGTAGTCCTCGGCGACCCGCACGGGGTCGAGGTTCACCCCGAGCGTCACCCCGGTCGACAGTCGCAGCGTCGTGGTGCGCTCGGCGATGGCGGCCAGCACCACCGCGGGCGACGACAGGATGTACCCGCAGAAGTGGTGCTCTCCCAGGTGCACGCTGCTGAAGCCGACCTGCTCGGCCAGCACCGCCTGCTCGACCAGGCTCCGGTGCCGCTCGGCCGGCGTGGCGCGCCGGCCGGTCACCGGGTCGGTGATCAGATCCCCCAATGTCAGCAGCCCCACCTGCACGCCCGGGACCGTACCGGCGGGTGGCGCGGGCGGCAAACGCCCGTACTGCCGACGGCGGGGCGTAGCGTCGCCGGCGTGAGCGAGCTGGCTGTGGTGGCAGAGGAGCTCGGGCTGGAGCCCGGGACGTGGACGCCGATGGGGGAGCACCGGGCCAAGGTCCGCCTCGGCGCGCTCGACGTGGCGCCGGCCGCCGGCGCCCGCTACGTGCTCGTGACCGGGATGACGCCGACCCAGTCGGGCGAGGGCAAGACGGTCACCAGCCTCAGCCTGGCCATGGGGCTGCGCCATCGCGGCCACCGGGCGGTCGCCGCGCTCCGCCAGTCGTCGCTCGGGCCCACGCTCGGGTTGAAGGGCGGCGGCGCCGGTGGCGGCCGGGCCAGCGTGTGGCCGCTCGACGAGGCGCTGCTCGGCCTCGGCGCCGACCTGTTCGCGGTGGAGTCGGCCAACAACCTGCTGGCCGCCCGCGTCGACGACGAGGCGGCGCGCGGCGTTCGCATCGACCCTGACGCCGTCGTGTGGCGTCGTGTGCTCGACATGAACGACCGCGCCCTGCGGCGCATCACGGTCTCGCTCGACGCCGGCGACCGGCACGGCACCCGCGCCACCGGGTTCGACATCACGGCGGCCAGCGAGGTGATGGCCGTGTTCTCGCTGGCGCGCGACCTGGCCGATCTCCGGCGACGGCTCGGTGCCATCGTCGTCGGCTACGCACCGGACGGTTCGCCGGTGACGGCCGAAGAGCTCGGCGCCGCAGGGGCCATGGCCGCGCTCCTGCGCGACGCGCTGCAGCCCAACCTGCTGCAGGCCACCGACGGGACCCCGGTGCTCGTGCACGGCGGACCCTTCGCCAACATCGCCCACGGCTGCTCGTCGGTCGTGGCGGATCGCATCGCGCTGGCGCGCGCCGAGTACGTGGTGACCGAGGCGGGCTTCGCGGCGGACCTCGGTGCCGAGAAGTTCCTCCATCTCAAGGTGCCGTCGCTCGGCCGAGCCCCCGACGCGGCCGTGCTGGTCGTGACGGCTCGCGCCGTGGTGGAGCACGGCGAGCGGCTCGGTGTGAGCGGGGGACCGGTGGCGCAGGCCGAGGCCGGCGTGGCCAACGTGGCCCAGCACGTGGCCATGTTGCGCTCGTTCGGTCTGCCGGTGGTGGTGGCCGTCAACCGCTTCACCGACGACGATGCCGGCGTGCTGGCGGTGGTGCATGCGGCCGGCGCCGAGTCGGGCGCGGTGGCGGTCGTCGACCACTCGGGGTTCGCCGACGGCGGGCCTGGCGCCGCCGACCTGGCCGATGCCGTGGCGGGGGCATGTGCGCTGCCCTCGACGTTCGCCTCGATCGTCGACGCCGGCGCCGACGTGGCGGACAAGGTGGCGACGCTGGCGGCCCGGGTGTACGGCGCGTCGTCGGTCGCGTGGGACCCCGCAGCGTTGGCGGACCTCGACCGGCTGCGGTCCGGCGGGTTCGGCTCGTTGCCGGTGTGCGTGGCCAAGACCCACCGATCGCTCTCGCACGACCCGACGCTGGCGGGCGTGCCTCGCGGCTACGCGTTCCCCGTCCGGGGCCTCCAGCTGCGGGCGGGGGCCGGGTTCGTGACGGTGTACGCCGGCGACATCCTCACGATGCCGGGGCTCGGTGCGCACCCTCGCTTCGTCGACATCGACGTGCTGCCCGACGGCACGATCACCGGTCTCGCGTAGCCGACGGGGCGCCGCCTAGCCTCGCCCGCCATGAGCCGCGACCTCGCCGATGTCCTCGCCGACGGGCTGCGTCGCTCCGGAGCCGACACCGCGTTCGGCCTGCCGGGCGGCGGGCCCAACCTCGACGTGGTGGGCGCCCTCGACCGTGCCGGGCTGCGGTTCGTCCTGGCCCACGACGAGACGAACGCCGCCATCATGGCGGGCACCTACGGCCTGCTGGTGGGCCGGCCGGCGTTGGCCGTCGCCACCCGCGGCCCCGGCGCCGCCAACGGGGCCAACGGTGTCGCGCAGGCCACGCTCGATCGTTTCCCGCTGCTGTTCGTCACCGACTGCGTGGCCGAGGCCGACCGGGCGCGGGTGAGCCACCAGCGGCTCGACCAGCGCGCCCTGTTCGCGCCGATCACGAAGGCCACCGGCACGATCGGCGAGGCGGGTGGCGACGCGTCGGCCGTCGTGGGTTCGGCGCTGTCGACCGCACTCGCCGCGCCCCGTGGCGCGGTGCACCTCGATTACGACCCCACGGCCCGCAGCGTGCTGCAGCCGGCCCGGCCCTCGTCGCCCGCCGTCGAGGTCGCCGTCGACGGCGACGCTGCGGTGGCCGCGGCCACCGCCGCCATCGCGGCGGCCCGGCGACCCGTGGCCATCGTGGGGCTCGGCGCGCTCGCCGACGCGGCCGACGTGCGTGCCGCGCTGGAGCGGCTCGGGTGCCCGGTGCTGACCACCTACCAGGCGGCGGGCGTGCTGCCCGAGGGACATCTGCAGCTGGCCGGGCTGTTCACGAGCGGGCGCATCGAGACGCCCCTGCTCGACGCCGCCGATCTGGTCGTCGCCATCGGGATGGACCCGGTCGAACCGATGCCGAGTCGGTGGCGGTACCCGAACGTTCCGGTCGTGACGCTCGACGAAGCGCCGCCCGATGCGGCCTTCTGGCCCGTGGCGCACGCCCTGCTGGGACCGCTGCCCCGGCTGCTCACACGGGCGGTGCCCCAGGGCCGCAGCGACTGGGCGCCGGGCGACGGTGCCCGGGCGCTGGCCGCAGCGCGAGCCGAGCTGCGGGCCGCCGCCGGGGGCACGTTCGGCCCGCTCGAGCTGGTCGACGCCGTGGCCGCCGTCGCGCCAGAGGGCGCCGTGGTCACCGTCGATGCCGGCGCGCACTTCCTGGCCGTCATGCCGTTCTGGCCCGTCTCCGGCCCTGGCTCGCTGCTGATCTCCAACGGGCTGGCCACCATGGGCTTCGCGCTGCCGGCCGCCATCGGCGCTGCGCTGGCGCGGCCCGGCACGCCCGTCGTGTGCTGCGTCGGCGACGGCGGTCTGTCGATGACGCTGGCCGAACTGGAGACGCTGGCGCGCCTGCGGCTGCCCGTCACGGTCGTCGTGTTCGACGATGCGGCGCTCAGCCTCATCGAGATCAAGCAGCGCGACGGCCAGGGGGGTGCTGCGGCCGTTCGGTTCGCGCCCGTCGACTTCGCCGGTGTGGCCCGGGCCATGGGCATCGACGCGCGGGCGGTCACGAGCACCGCCGAGGCGACGGCGGCGCTGGCCGGCCGCTGGGACCGGCCGCGCCTCGTCGACGCGCGCATCGACCCGTCGTCGTACCGCTCGCTCATCGCCGTGACCCGCGGCTGATCGACGCGCCCGTATCGACCGGCACCGGCGGGCCCTCGTACACTCCGGCGAGGGTCCCCGCGCCGGGGGAGACACGAGACGAGTGGGGGATCACATGGCCATCAAGGTCGCCAAGTTCCGCGACGTGGCGGACGGGCTGCAGCCCGGGCAGTTCGCCGTGGGCGATCGCACGTCGATCGCCTCCGTCGCCGATCTCGACCCGATCTACAAGCGGCTGATGGACGAGCCGGTCACGCAGATCCTCGGGCTCACCGGGCCCGACGGTCGGCCGAACCTGACGCCCATGTGGTTCGACTACGACGGCGACACGATCCTCACAAACGTGGCGGCCCAGCGCAGCAAAGCCGGCTGGATCCGCAAGGACGGCCGACTCACGTCGATCCTCCTGAACCCGGCGAACCCCTATCACTGGATGAGCATCAAGCACACGGTCGTGAAGGAGATCTCCGAGGACGACCCCGACGAGGGCGCCGGCGTGACCGCACAGCTCGACCGGATCTGGACGAAGTACACCCAGCAGCCGGGCCCGTACGGCCTGCGCGACCCCGAGCTCAACGAGCGGCGCGTCCTGTTCGTGTCGACGATCGACCGCATCGCCACCTTCGGCAAGCCCTGACCGGGCCGTGGACGTCGCCGTCGTGGGAGGCTCGCTCGGGGGTCTGACCGCCGCCTGCCTGCTGGCCGACGCCGGCCACGACGTGACGGTGTACGAGCGATCACCCGTCGAGCTCGAAGAGCGTGGCGCCGGCATCGGGTTCCTGCCCGAGACGTACCGCTACCTCGTCGAGCGCGCCGGGCTGCGCCTCGACGAGGTCGCGGTGGCGACGAACCACATCCGCTACCTCCACCGCGATGGCTCGGTGCTCGACGACGCCGAGCACCGCTACCTGTTCAGCTCGTGGAACACGGTGTACCGGGAGATGCTGCAGGCCTTCGACCGTTCGCGCTATCGGCTCGGGTGCGAGATGCGCTCGCTCGAGATCGACGACGAGGGCGCCACGTTGCGCTTCGCATCGGGCGAGACCGTGAGAGCGCCGCTGGTGGTGTGCGCCGACGGTGTCGGATCGACGGCGCGTCGGCTGTTGCTGCCCGACGCGCTCGTCGCCTACTCGGGCTACGTGGCGTGGCGCGGGATGGCGCCCGAGTCCGAGCTGACCACGCACACGCGCGCCGCGCTCGACGACGCCATCACCTACCACGTGACCGCCAACAGCCACGTGCTCGTCTACCCGATCCCGTCGCGCGACGGCTCGGTGGCGCCGGGGGAGCGGCTCGTCAACGTGGTCTGGTACCGCAACTACGCGCGGGGCGGCGACCTCGAGGACCTGCTCACCGATCGCCACGGCGAGCGCCGCGAGGTGTCGGTGCCGCCCGGTGCGCTGCGCGACGTCCACACCGCCGAGGCCCGGGCCGTCGCCGCGGCGCGACTGCCGGCGCCGATCGCCGAGGTGGTCGGACGCATCGAGCACCTGTTCGTGCAGGTCGTGCTCGACCTCGAGGTGCCGCGCATGGCGTTCGGCCGGGCGTGCCTGGTCGGCGACGCGGCGTTCGTGTGCCGGCCCCACGCCGCCGCGGGCACGGCCAAGGCGGCGGCGGATGCCTGGACCCTGTGCGATGCCCTGGCCGCGCACCCCGACGACCCGTCGGCGGCGCTGGCCGCCTGGGAGCCCGCCCAGCTCGAGCTCGGGCGGTCGTTGCTGGCGCGCACGCGCGACATCGGGCGTCGTTCGCAGGTCGACGGCTCGTGGGTGCCGGGGGATCCCGACACCATCTTCGGGTTGTACGGTCCGGGTCGATGAGCACCGTGACGCCACGCCGCGCCCTGGCCGCCCGCATGGCCGACGAGGCGGTGCGCTTCCTCGACGGCCTCACGCCCGAGCAGCGCACCGCGGCCCAGTGGGCCTGGCCGTCCGACGACGAGCGGCGCCTGTGGTTCTACACGCCGACCGATCACGGCGGGTTGCCGCTGGCGGCGATGTCGGCGGCCCAGCACCGGCTGGCCCATCGGCTGCTCGCCAGCGGGCTCTCCCGGGCCGGCTACGTCACGGCGGCGACGATCATCGGGCTCGACAACATCCTCGACCACACCGAGGGGTGGACGGTCGGCTTCGGGCGGGAACGCGGACGTGACCCGCAGCTGTACTACGTGCGCGTCTTCGGCGACCCGACCGGTGCGGCGCCGTGGGGATGGCGCGTCGGAGGCCACCACCTGTCGGTGCACTTCACGATCGTCGACGGTGAGGTCGTCGGCACGACGCCGTGCTTCATGGGCGCCGACCCGGCCAGCGCGCCGCTGCTCGGGCCCCACCCCCTGCGCCCGCTGGCCGGCGTCGAGGATCTGGCCCGCGAGCTGGTGCACGCGCTCGACGACGCCCAGCGATCGGTGGCCATCGTGACGCACCGCGCGCCCACGGACATCGTGGGGGCGAACCGCTCGGAGCTCCACGACGGTGATGGTCCCGTGCGGCTGCCCGACATCTGGCGCGGCCACTTCGACGGCGACGTCGGTGCGTTCCTCGAGCGCGCCCAGCAGAGCCTCGAGAAGCGGGTCGCGCTCAGCGAGGCCGACGTCGACGCGTTCCGGTTCACGCACGCGCCGAAGGGCCTGCCGGCCACCCGCCTGAACGGCGACCAGAGGGGCATGCTCGACGCCCTTCTGCGCTTGTACGTGGGCCGGCTGCCCGACGACGTCGCCGACGAGGAGCTGGCCAAGTTCGCGGGCGCAGGCCTCGATTCGCTGCACCTGCTGTGGGCGGGGGGCCTCGAGCCGGGCGAGCCGCACTACTACCGCGTGCACGGGCCGAGCCTGCTGCTCGAGTACGACAACACGGCACGCGAAGCGAACCACGTCCACACGGTGTGGCGCGATCCGCGGGGCGACTTCGGCGACGACGCGCTCACGCGCCACCGCGCCGAGCACGCCCACTGACCGACGGTCCGCACGTCACCGGTGATTCGTCACCTAGGGTGCCGGCAATCGACCAGAGGGAGCCGATTCATGGATGATCGTCGTTCGCCCGTCAGCCGCCGCGCCGCCATGGCCGGCATCGGAGCCGCCGTGGGGACGGCCGTGTTCGCCGAACGAGTCGCCGCCGGCGCGTCGCCCGGCACCAACGTCGTGCCGTTCGCCAAGCCCATCACCAACTCGTCCGGTCCCGCCGGCAACGAGCTGATCGGCCGTCCGACCATCCGGCTGGCCGCGGCCGACTTCCGTGCCGCATCGTCGACCGACCCGGTGACGCTGGCGCCCGGCGGGCTCACCTGCACGGGAGCGGCCACGCTGACCGCGGCGTTCCACCCACGCGGCGGCGACACGATCTCGTCGGTCACGATCTACCTCAACCCCGGCGGCACGGCCCGGCTCGTGCGCGTGTCGGCGGAGGGGAACACCGGCGTGGTGAGCAACCTGGTGAGCGGAACGTCGCCCGGCGGCAGCGCGGCCACCAGCGTGCGGCTCGACATCCCGAACTTCGGCATCCGCGCCGACCCCCTCGGCGGCTCGGCCTACACCGTGACGATCGACGCGGGGGCCGGCACCGTGGTGTACGGCGCGGAGGTCACCGTCTTCTCGTCGGCCAGCGAGTTCGTGCTCGTCGACCCGTTCCGCGTGTGGGACAGCCGCACGCCGTCGGGGACGCTGCTGATCCCCAGCGCCACCGCGGGCGGCCGCATCTCGAGCGGCCAGACGCGCGGGTTCACGGTCGACGGCTTCATCACCCGCGGCGCCGCGGGCCTGATGCTCAACGTCACGCTGGCCGACACGGTCGGTGCGGGCTTCCTGACGTTCTACGCCGAGAACCCCGACGACCCGACGCCGCCGCCGATCTCCAGCATCAACTGGTACGCGGCCAACCAGATCGTCGCCAACCTCGTCGTGACCGGCATGGCCGGCGAGGCCGACGTGACCATCCACTGCGGGGGTGGCGGCAACACGCACTACATCATCGACTGCCTCGGGTACTTCATCTGATCGGTGGCCGCGCCGCCCCGCCGGGTCGGCGCGGCCACACCAGCGGGAACAGCGGGTGGGCGAAAGGCGCGCCGTCGGGCAGTGCGTCGGTCAGCTCGGGGAACGGCGGCGACGTGCGCCACGGACGCAACCGGTGGACGACGTCGTCGCCGATGTAGCGCAGCGACAGGACGCGCCGCCGCCCTGGCCCGCGGAAGCCGCCGGCACCGTGGATGGTGAGCATGTCGAAGCACGCCACGTCACCCGGTTCCATGGCCCAGCCGACGATGGGGTACGCCCCACGGTCGGCCTCGACGTCGGGGAGCTCGGCCAGCGAGCCCTCGGGGAACCACCTCGCCTCGCCCTCCAGGAACGTGCGGGGCATGAGCCACGGCCCCAGATGCGAGCCGGCCAGGAACTCGATCGCCGACTCACGGGGCACCGGGTCCACGGGGATCCAGAAGCTGACGGTCCGACGGCCGTCGAGGTTGTAGTACGGCTGGTCCTGGTGCCACGGCGTGCGCTGCGCGGTGCCGGCCTCCTTCACGAGCACATGGTCGTGGTGGAAGCGCACCGACGCCGAGCCCGTCAACCGCGCCGCGGCGCCGGCCAGCGCGTCGCTCCCGCAGGCGAGGCGCTCGATGGCCGGCACCTCGGTCCAGTTGCGGAAGTCCTCCACAAACGCACCGTCGCCCCGCCGGCTGGCCCGAAGTGCC
>JANPGL010000715.1:0-3735 GCA_031423915.1 Actinomycetes bacterium
ATCGAGCCCGAGGACCACGTCGATCTCCTCCTGGCGGGCCGTGAGCATCACCACCGGCAGCAGCGGGTCGGCGCGGCGGATGGCGCGGCACACGTCGATGCCGTCCATGTCGGGCAGGCCCAGGTCGAGCAGGACGAGGTCGCAGTCGGCGCCGGCCCGGGCGAGCGCGCCCTCGCCGGTCGTCACCCGCACCACCGTGTAGCCGCTCGCCTCGAGCGCACGCCCGAGGCCGAGGGCGATGCTGTCGTCGTCCTCCACCAGGAGGAGGCATTCGTCCGCCACCCGGTCGACGCTAGGCCGTGCACCGCCTCCCGCCACGGCATCGGGTCGTTTGCCTCCCGTTCACCTTCGCCTCCGTACCGTGCCCTCGGTCGCCCCCCACGAAGGACCTCGCATGGATCGTCGCCTGTACCGCTGGATCAACCACCTCGCCGATCACACGGGCTGGGCTCACGGCGCGTTCCGGTTCTACGCCGGCGCCGGCGTGGCGGTCTTCGCCCTGCTGCTGCTGGCCTCCTACGTCGACGCCCGCCGCCTTGGCGATGCCCGTCGCGTGGCGGGCGCGGTGTGGTCGGGTGCGGCGGCGCTGGTGGCGCTCGGGCTCGGCCAGCTGCTCGGCGGTTCGTTCGACCGGCTGCGGCCGTACGAGACGATGACCGACGTCCACGTGCTGGTGGCGCGCACCACCGACTTCTCCTTCCCGAGCGACCACGCCACCATGGCGGGCGCGGTGGCCGTCGGCCTCTGGCTCGTCGACCGGCGTTGGGGCCGGCCCGCCGTGGTGGCCGCCGTGCTCATGGCGTTCACCCGCGTGTACGTGGGGGCTCACTACCCGACCGACGTGCTGGCCGGCCTGGTGCTCGGCGGCATCGTGGCCGCCGTCGGTCATCGACTGGTCGTACCCGTCGTCGAGCGGCTCGTGATCCGGCTGGGCCGCACCGGCCTGCGCCCGGCCGTGGCGGCCGCTGCCCGCGGCTAGTTTCGCGTCGCACGCCGGCCGCCGGTCGGACGAGATCAGGAGCACGAACCATGAGCATCCAGCCGCTGCAGGCCGCCATCGCCAGCACCCGGGCCGTCGTGGCCGCCACCACCAAGGATCAGCTCGGCGCGTCGACGCCGTGCGCGTCGTGGAAGGTGTCGGACCTCGTGAACCACATCGTCGGCGCGCAGTACTTCTTCACGTCGGCGCTCCAGGGCAAGCCGCCGTCGGGCGACGCCCCCGACTTCTCGGCCGGCGACTTCCTCGCCGCGTTCGACGAGGCGAGCGCAGCGTGCCTCGCCGCCTTCTCCGCCGACGGGGCGATGACCGGCATGGTGAAGACGCCGTTCGCCGAGATGCCGGGCGCGGCCTGGGCCGGCCTCGCCGCCACCGACTGCTTCACCCACGGCTGGGACCTGGCCAAGGCCACGGGCCAGTCGACCGACCTGGCGCCCGAGCTGGCCGCCGGGCTGCTCGTGGGCGCCCGTCAGGCCATCCAGCCCGGGTTCCGCGGCGAGGACGGCAAGGCGCCGTTCACCGCCGAGCTGCAGGCGCCGGACGGCGCGTCGAACGCCGACAAGCTGGCGGCGTTCCTCGGTCGCCAGGTCTGAGCGACGCGCGCTCGGGTCAGCCGAGCGTGATCCAGTACCGACGGATCGGCGTGCCGGTGTCGATGTCGTGCACGATGCCGTCGAACCGGCCGCCGCACGTCTCGATGACGGTGGCCGAGCCGACGTTGTCGTCGTCACACGTCACGAGCACGCGGTCCAGGCCGCGTCCGCCCAGGACCGCCAGTGCGGCGCGCAGGATGGTCGTGGCGTGGCCACGTCGGCGGTGGGCGGCGAGCACGCAGTAGCCGACGTGGCCCGCCTGGCGCGCCAGGTACTCGTTCAACTCGAACCGGATCGAGACACGGCCGACGAGCTCGTCGCCGACGACGGCCAGCAACAGGTCCGACGGCACGATCCCGGGCGGTAGGTCGGTGCCCGTGCGGCCGCGCTCGCGGTGCTCGAGGTAGTCCTGCCACCGCATGCCCGGCTCGTAGCCGAGGCCGAACGTGAACCCCTCGGCGGCCATCTCGGCGTGGGCGAGCGCGAACGCCCGCTCGTCATCGGGCCCGGGTGGCCGGAGCCGGAGCGTTGGATCGGCGTCGTCGGCCATTCGTCGACGGTAGGACGCGGGCGGCGGAGAGGACGCGCCAATTTCGGTGCGGCAGGTCCAATGCCCGGACCGCAGGGACCAACGTCACTACCCGACGACCCCCGCGGACCGGCACCGTCGACATCGTGTCCGAGAACCCACAACCCCTCCGTTCCCCCCGCGCCCGCCGTGGCGGCGTGGCGGTGCTCGCCCTCCTCGCGCTGACGACGGCCGCCTGCGGCTCCGACGCCGTCAGCGCGGGCGGCGCCGCCACGACGGTCGCCACGCCGGCGACCACCGCCGTGATCGACGCGCCGGGCGACATCGTGGCCACGGCCCTCACGTCGGGCGTGTTCACGACGCTGGCCGGTGCTGTCGTCACGGCGAACCTGGTCGAGACCCTGCGGGGTCCCGGCCCGTTCACCGTGTTCGCCCCCACCGACGCGGCGTTCGCCAAGTTGCCCGCCCCGGTGCTCAGCGCGGTGCAGGACGACAAGGCTCTGCTCACCACGGTGCTCACGTACCACGTGCTCGCCGGTAGCTACACCGCCGAGACGCTCCCGACCGGTCAGGTGAAGACCGTCGCCGGCGCCGAGATCACCGTCACCAAGAGCGGTACCGACGTGTTCATCAACGGCAACCGGATCGCCAAAGCCGACGTCAAGACGTCGAACGGCATGATCCACGTGATGAGCGACGTGCTGGTGCCGCCGATCGGCGACATCATCAAGGTCGCCACCACGCTGCCCGGCTTCGGCACGCTGGCCAAGCTCGTCACGCAGGCCGACCTGGTGAAGACGCTGCAGAGCGCCGGCCCGTTCACCGTGTTCGCACCCACCGACGACGCGTTCAAGGCCGTGCCGTCGGCGACGCTGTCGGCCGTGGCCGCCGACAACAAGCTGCTCACCACGGTGCTCACGTACCACGTGGTGGCCGGCAAGCTGTCGACGAGCGACCTGAAGCCCGGAAAGCTGAAGACCGTCGCGGGCGTCGAGCTGACGATCACCAAGGACGCCGACGGCAACACGCTCGTCAACGGCAAGAAGATCGCCGTGGCGAACGTCGAGGCCACGAACGGCATCATCCAGGTGATGGGCGACGTGCTGATCCCGCCGTCCTGATCGGCGCTGCAGCTCGGCGCTGCTGGCGGTGGCGACTTGCGGGTGCTGGACTCGGCCCGTGACCGACCCCGCGTCCCTCGTCGACGAGCTGCGCCGCGCCGGGGTCGACCGGGGCGCGGCCGTCGGGCTGGCGGTGGCGCGCGGGGTCGGGTTCGGCCTGTCGGCGGGTGATCGCACGTGGGCGGTGGCGCACGACGACCCCGCCGCCGTGGTGCGCGCGGTCGAGGAGGCGCTCCGCCCCCGCTGGATCATGTGGACGAACGACACGGCCGCCCAGCTCGTGGCCGACGGCGTGCGCGTGGCCACCGCGTGGGACGTGGCCGCCGTCCACCGGCTGCTGTTCGGCGGCTGGCGCGCCCCTCCGGCGCGCACGTGGGCCGCGCCCCGCGACCTGTCTCCGGCCACCATCCCGACGCTCGGCCAGCTCGACCTCCTGGGCGGTGCCGCCTCGGCCGACGACGGCGACCCGACGCATCCCGTGCGACCCGACGGTCA
>JANPGL010000716.1:0-3103 GCA_031423915.1 Actinomycetes bacterium
TTGATGAACCGGGCGACGCTCGCTCGGGCCGCGTCGTACGCCACGGTGGCGCGCTCGCTCAGGTAGTGCACGCCGCGATGGATGTTGGCGTTCTCCGATGAGTAGAACCGGCTCACCGCGTCGATGACGGCGCGCGGCTTCTGGCTCGAGTTCGCCGAGTCGAGGTAGACGAGCGGGTGCCCGTCGGTGGTGCCCTCGAAGACGGGGAAGTCCTTGCGGACGGAAGCGACGTCGAGGCTCATCTGGCCTCCGCCGACCGGAAGGACTCGTAGCCCCCCGTCTCGACGCGATCGGCGAGCTCCATGCCGCCCGATGCGGCGATGCGGCCATCGACCATCACGTGGACATGGGTGGGACCGACCTCGTCGAGGAGGCGGCGGTAGTGCGTGATGAGGATCACGCCGAGCTGGGGGCGGGCCCGGCGCACCTCGTTGATGCCGGTGGCCACGATGCGCAGCGCATCGATGTCGAGACCCGAGTCGGTCTCGTCGAGGATGGCCAGCTCGGGTTCGAGGATGGCCATCTGGAGGACCTCGTTGCGCTTCTTCGCGCCGCCGGAGAAGCCCTCGTTCAGGTACCGATCGGCGAACGACCGGTCCATGCCGAGGCGGGCCATCCACTCCATGATCGACAACCGCAGCTCGAGGACCGACAGGTCGATGCCCTTGCGGGCCGACAGGGCCTGGCGCAGGAACTGGATCACGGAGACGCCGGGAATCTCCTGCGGGTACTGGAAGCCGAGGAAGATTCCGGCCTTGCCGCGCACGTCGGTCGGCCAGCCGGTGATGTCGTCGCCCTTGTACAGCAGGCGTCCGGCGGTGATCTCGTACTCGGGCGAGCCGAGCAGGGCGCTGGCCAGCGTCGACTTCCCGGACCCGTTCGGGCCCATGATGGCGTGCACCTCGCCCGGGCCGACGGCCAGGTCGAGGCCGCGCAGGATCTCGGGCACGGCGGGGGCGCCGGCGTCGTCGGGGGTGGGGCGGGCATGCAGCCCTTCGATGCGGAACAGCTCTTCGGCCACGGGCCCAGTGTATTACCACTACGGCCGTAGTGGAAATGTCGTCGGGCACATCGGCGAGGTCCCGCCGGCCGCGTCGCGCACCGCCCGCGCCGCCATAGCGTGCGGGGGGTGCGGGACGTTCCCGCTCGACTGGGAGGGCGAGATGACGTCGTACGAACGGGTGGTCGTCACGGGAGGCGCGGGGCTCATCGGGTCGCACATCGTCGACCTGCTGGCCGAGGGGCAGCGGGACGGCACCTACGGCGAGATCGTGGTGCTCGACAACCTGACGCGTGGCCGCCTGGTCAACCTGGAACACGCTCGGTCGGTCGGCAAGATCACCCTCGTGGAGGGCGACATCACGGATCCCGACCTGGTGCAGGCCACGATGGACGGGGCCGACCTGCTCTTCCATCTCGCCGCCATCCGCATCACCCACTGCGTGGAGGACCCGCGCCTGGCGATGGACGTCCTCGGCAACGGCACGTTCAACGTGGCGCAGGCCGCCGTGCGCGCCAAGGTGAAGAAGGTGGTGGCGTCGTCCACCGCCTCGATCTACGGCCAGGCCGACATCTTCCCCACCCGCGAGGACCACCACCCGTACAACAACCGGACGCTGTACGGGGCCATCAAGATCTTCAACGAGGGCCTGCTGCGTTCGTTCAACGAGATGTACGACCTGCCGTACATCGCGCTCCGCTACTTCAACGTGTACGGCGCCCGCATGGACATCCACGGCGCCTACACCGAGGTCCTCATCCGCTGGATGAACCGGCTCGCCTCGGGTGAGTCGCCGCTCATCTTCGGTGACGGGACGCAGACGATGGACTTCGTCTACGTCACCGACATCGCCCGGGCCAACATAGCGGCGGCACAGTCGACGGTGAGCGACGAGGTCTTCAACATCGCCAGCGCCACCGAGACCAGCCTGAACGAGCTCGCCCATGCCCTGGCGCGCGTCATGGGCTCCGACCTCACCCCCGAGTACGGCCCCGAGCGTGTGGCCGCCAACGTCCCCCGTCGGCTGGCCGACGTGTCGAAGGCGGCCGACCTGCTGGGTTGGAAGGCCGAGGTCGACCTCGACGCCGGGCTGCGAGCGCTCGTGGCGTGGTGGGAACAGAACCGGGACACGGAGCTCGGCACCTACCGCTGACGGCACTCAGCCGCGGTCGCGCAGGTCTTCCTTCCAGGCGCGAAAGCGCTCGTGGACGGCACCCGACGGGCCGGCGCCCTCGCCCTCGCCATCGGGGTACAGGCGGAACACCCACTGGAGGTCGGGGGCGTCGGCCGCGATGGCGAAGTAGCGGGCGTCGCCGTGGCTGGCCGGGCCGGCGCGCCACAGCAGCCACCGCCGGATGCGGCGCTTGTACATGGCGGTCGGCTGGCCCGGCAGGTCGAGCCCGAGCCGGAGCAGCTCGCCCGGTGCCTCGATCCAGGCGGTGGCCGGGATGTTCCTGTCCCTCGTCGGCGTGTCGGGCAGGTCGACGGTGTGGACGGGGGTGTGATCGACGGGCCGCTGATCGGCCGGCAGCGCGGGCTCGCTCACCCGTCGCCACCGCTCGCTGCGCCCGCGGGCGTCACCATCCCCGGTCCACCCATTCCTGGAGGTGGGGGCGTTCCGTGCCGATGGTGGTGTCGGTGCCGTGGCCGGGGAGCACCAACGTGTCGGCGGGCAGGGTGAACAGCTTGCGGTCGATCGACTCGATGATGGTGCCGAAGTCGCCGCCGTCGAACTTGGTGGCGCCCGGCCCGCCAGGGAAGAGGGTGTCGCCGCTGAACAGCAGCGGGTGGCCGTCGACGCGGAACGAGATCGATCCCTCGGTGTGACCCGGGTTGTGGATGGCGTGGAGGCGGAGTCGGCCGACCTCGATGATCTCGGCGTCGTCGAGGAACACGTCGTAGCCGACGTCCTTGAGCCGGGGGGCGTCGGCGGCGGTCACGGCCACCTCGTAGCCGGCTTCGCGCATGGCGGCGACGGCGCCGATGTGGTCGTGGTGCCCGTGGGTCTCGAGCACCCTGCGCACGCCGAGGCGGCGGGCCAGCTCGAGAAGCTGCTCGTGCTCGTTGGCGGCGTCGATGAGCACGGCGTCACCGGTTTCGGTG
>JANPGL010000717.1:0-2052 GCA_031423915.1 Actinomycetes bacterium
CCGCGCCGTCGGTCGAGGTGCTGGCCCAGCTGACCGACTTCACCCTGCAGCTCGTGCCGGGCATGCCCCTGCTCCACCTCCCGTTCAAGCGCCTCTACTTCCGGGCCACGACCGGCGCCAAGACGGAGATCGACGTCGACCTCGGCCCGCTCGAGTGGCTCGGCGTCCTCGGCTTCGTCGACAAGCTGCGCCAGCTGATCCCGACCGACGGCTTCTCCGATCCGCCCAGCGTCACCGTCGACAGCCAGGGCATCGCCGCCGGGTTCAGCGTGGTGCTGCCAAACGTCGCCGTCGGCGTGTTCAACCTCTCGAACCTGTCGATGGCGGCCGAGGTGCGGCTGCCCTTCATCGGTGAGTCGCCGACGGTCGGGTTCTCGTTCTGTTCCCGGGAGCGGCCCTTCACGGTGGCCGTGCTGTTCCTCGGTGGCGGTGGCTTCTTCGGCCTGCGCCTCAGCCCGAAGAAGCTCGTGCTGCTGGAGGCGGCGGTCGAGTTCGGCGCCACCCTGGCGCTCGACTTCGGCGTGGCGTCGGGCTCGGTGTCGGTGATGGCCGGCGTGTACCTGCGGTTGGAGGCCGACGACGGCTCGCTCACCGGGTACCTCCGCATCCGCGGCGAGGTCGACGTCCTCGGCCTCATCTCGGCGTCCATCGAGATGTACATGGGCCTGACCTACGAGTTCGGCTCCGGCAAGGTCATCGGCAAGGCGACCATCACCGTCGAGGTCGAAGTGCTCTTCTTCTCGGCGTCGGTGTCGATCACGGCCGAGCGCAAGTTCGCCGGGTCCAAGGGCGACCCCACGTTCGCCGACGCCCTCGGGCCCTACGTCGAACCGGACTGCCCATGGATCAGCTACTGCCAAGCGTTCACGGAGGTCTGAGATGCAGCAGTCCGTCGTCTTCACGTTCCTCCCACAGGACTCGACACCCGACGGCCGCCTGCGCGCCGCCGTGTTCGTGGCGCCGCACCTGACGCCCGACGGCCCCGGCCAGGTGGCGGCCGACTTCCCGGCGTTCGCCAACTGGCCCGCGGTCGTGGCCCGCAGCCGCGTCGTGATCGAGCGGGCCGACGGCCAGCGCCTTGTGGTCGAGCCGGACGCGTCGGCGCTCGACCGTGACCTTTGGGAGCGCTACATCGCCCGGCTGCCCGTCAACGGCTGGACCTTCAAGGACCTGTCGTCCACCCCGATCCTGTCGTTCCCGGCCCAGTCGATCGTCGCGCTCGCACAGGGCCTCTACCACGCCGTGGCCGAAGCGAGCGGCGGCGACCACCCCGACCCGTTCGCCGGCGGGCTGCGCGACCTCGGTGCCGTGTACGCGCAGGTGACGGGCGACCATCCGCTCGACGAGCCGCAGTCGGGTCCGGAGGCGTGGACGGCCGAGCGGCGAGCCGAGGCCTCGGCCGCGCTGCGGCGACACATCGACGCCAACGTGGCCGATGCCCTGGCCCGCCGGCGCGCCGCCCGCGGGCACGCGCCCGGCACTCTCCCGAGCGGCGGCGCGGCGCCGACGACCGCGCCCAAGACACCGGCGGCCGCCGTGACCGACAGCTACAACGCCGCCCTCGACCTCGCCGAGGCCAAGCGCTTCTACGACCGGCCCGAGGCCCGCGACCCCGACGCCGCCCGCTACCCGCAGCCCGACCAGGCGTACGCGGCCGCCCGGCCGGCCAACGACGCACCCGACGTCCACGCGGTGCTCGCCGCGCTGGCCAGCCACCCCGCCCTCCTGCGAGCCCTCGGTCTGGTGATCCCGATCGAGCTCGACCCGGGGTTCGTCGGTGCGGGCGCCGACCTGCGCGTGTTCCTGGTGGACGACACCCTCGAGGGCAACCCCATCACGCGGCAGCCGCTCACCCGCACCGTTGTCGACGCACCGTTCTTCCAGCCGGTCAGCGACACCGGCGACATCGCCAACGGGATGCTGCTGCTGGAGGACACCAACCGCTTCGACCTGGCCCAGGTCGACGTCGACTCGACCGCGCTGCTGCTGGAGCAGCGCGTGGCCAACGTCTACAAGATCGCCCAGGCGGCCAGCGAGGACGACGCCGTCGCC
>JANPGL010000718.1:0-1824 GCA_031423915.1 Actinomycetes bacterium
GTCGCGGTCTACCGCGACAACTGCAAGATCGGCCAGCCGCTCTCCACCGGCAAGGCCGGCGCGACCGCTGCGGCCACGCCGGAGGTGCTCGCCGGATCGCTGCTCACGGTGTTGCCCGAACCGCACCAGCCGGTCCGCGAGCGCATGCCGCGCGCCCGCCGTTCGCGCACCTTCGAGTTCCGCGTGGCCGACTGCAAGGGCTTCGTGACGGTCGGCGAGTACGCCGACGGTCGCCCTGGCGAGCTGTTCATCCGGGTGTCGAAGCAGGGTTCCACGCTGGCGGGCATCATGGACGCCTTCGCCATCTCGGTGAGCCACGGCCTCCAGTACGGCGTGCCGCTGCGGGCCTACGTCGACGCCTACACGAACATGCGCTTCGAGCCGGCCGGTATGACCGACGATCCCGACATCCGCTTCGCCCAGTCGATCATGGACTACCTGTTCCGCAGGCTGGCGCTCGACTACATGACGTACGACGAGCGGGCCGAGCTCGGCATCTTCTCGATCGACGAGCGGCTGCAGCCCACGCTTCCCGGTGTCGAGGAGTCGGTCGTCGAGACCAACACCGGGCACGACGTGGTCGCCGATCCCAAGTCGATCCCGTCGGCGCAGGATCTGGCCACGCAGATGGAGCTCGGCGTGGCATCGCCGGCTCCCATCGAGGAGTCGCCGAAGGTGCGCCATAGCGATGCGCCGATGTGCATGCAGTGCGGCGTGCAGATGCTGAGGGCCGGCAGCTGCCACGCCTGCCCCAGCTGTGGGTCCACGAGCGGTTGCAGCTGAGCTGAGCGCGGCAGGCCGGCATCGACGCCGGCGCCGACGTGACAGCCACGACAGCTGACGCCGCGAGTGAGCAGGACGCTGGTGCCCGGGGAGGCTCGATCCCCGGGCACCGGCGCGTCGACACGCAGGTCAGGCCAGCGCGGTTCCGTCGTGGTCGCCGCGGTCGGGTCGGACGCCTCCCATCGCGGGGTCGGTGAAGCTGGCCCGGCCGTTCTCGATGTGGCCGGCGAACTGCCAGGCGGTGCCGGGCTGGCCATCGACGGCGACCACGACGTCGTACCATCCGTGGCTGTCCTCGGTGTCGAAGGACATCGTCGTGGTGGTGCCCGCCCGCACGGTGCGAGCGGCACGATCGTCGCCGTAGCGGTCGTCGAAGCGGAAGGTGAGCGGGCCGCCGGCTCGGTTCTTGACGACGAGCGTCAGCTGCTCGTCGTCGTCGTGTCGGTAGCCGGCGCTGATGTCGAACGCGGCCCCCGTGCGGGCGTTGCCCCGGAACCCGCGGTAGAACCCGTTGGGACCGTGCACGTCCAGGTCGTACGCGCCCGTGGCCGGTGTGGCCCACACCCCGCCCAGCCGGGCGCCGGCCGCCACCGTGTACGTGCGGGGCGCATCGGCGGCGTTCGCTGAACGCACCTGGAGCACGGCGGCGGCTGCGCCCCCGTTGACGAACGAGATCGAGACCTGGCCGCTGACCGGGTCGGCCGTGGCGTGCGCGTGCAGCGTGTACGGCAGGGCCCGAGCCGGCTTCACGCCTCGTTCCTGGGCGGGCGGCGAACCCTTTGGCGGTGCCGTCAGCGCCAGGTCCGGGTAGAAGGCGGTGTCCGGTGGCTGATCGGCGGCCGTGCTCGGCAGGCGAACCGAGCGGCCGTCGCGTCGCGTGAAGTCGAACGCCGACGTGAGATCGCCCACGACGGCGCGACGCCAGGGCGTGATGTTCGACTCGATCAGGTCGGGGTTGCCGTCGGCGAAGCGAGCCTCGAGGAACTTGATCACGGAGGTGTGATCGAACACCTGGGAGTTCACCCAGCCGCCTTTCGTCCA
>JANPGL010000719.1:0-1552 GCA_031423915.1 Actinomycetes bacterium
CGGCCGGACCGTAGCATCGTGCGGGTGCCGCTCCGGTCTGTCGCCCTCAACGCGCTCTGGCTCGATCCGGGCGCCTCCGGCGGCCCGGAGACCTACCTCCGCGGTCTGCTCCCCGCGCTCGTGGCCCGCGTGTTGCAGACCGGGTTGAACATCGAGTTCGAAGACCATGTCAGCTATGAACCGTACGCGCTCGAAGGACGCGGCAGCGGCAACTCCCGCAACGGGAGCTATCCGCGCACGGTGATCACCGATATCGGCCCGGTCGAGGTGCAGATGCCCCGAGACCGCAACGCCTCGTTCGAACCGGTCACCGTGCCCAAGCACGCTCGCCGGCTCGACGGGCTCACGAGCCAGGTCGTGTCCCTCTACGCGAAGGGCATGACCACCGGTGACATCCAGGCCCACCTCGCCGAGATCTATGACACCGACATCTCGAGAGAGACGATCTCGAAGATCACCGACGCCATCGTCGGCGAGATGATCTCGTGGCAGAACCGGCCCCTCGACCGCGTCTACGCGGTGGTGCTGATCGACGCCATCGTGATCAAGGTCCGCGACGCCCAAGTCGCCAACCGGCCCGTCTACGTGGCCATCGGCGTCAACCTCGACGGTGAACGCGACGTGCTCGGGATGTGGCTCGGCCCCACCGGTGGCGAGGGCGCGAAGCAGTGGATGACGATGCTCACCGAACTGCGCAACCGTGGCATCGCGGACGTGTTGATCGTTTGCTGCGACGGGCTGAAAGGACTGCCGGAGTCGATCCGCACCATTTGGCCCCAAGCGACCGTGCAGACCTGTGTGGTGCACCTCGTGCGGAACAGTCTTCGCTACGCGTCCAAGGCCGACTGGTCCCAGATCACCAAAGGCCTCCGAGCGATCTACACCGCGCCATCCGTGGAGGCGGCGACCGTCGACTTCGACGAGTTCGCCGAACGATGGCGCGAGAAATATCCGGCCATGATCCGCTCGTGGGAAACCTCGTGGGAGGAGTTCACGCCGTTCCTGGCGTTCCCGGCCGAGCTCCGCAAGATCGTCTACACGACGGATGAAATCGTCAAGCCTTGCCGGCGGGCTTCTTGGGTTGCCAGTGGGCGACGAGGACTTCGTAGGCGCGTTCGGACCGTTCGACCTCGGCGCGTTCTTGGTCTCGGAGTGCTTTCAAGTTGTACGCGTAGGCCGTGCCCCGGTTCGATCCCCGGCCCGATGGTGCGCCGGCGGCGAGCTCGAGCTTGCGCCGCTTGTGGGCGACAAGACTCGGCCGAGCAAACGCGTAGTCCTGTTCGCTGGTGATCAGGTGCCAGGCGAGCACAGTCATCTTGCGGGCGGCGGCCACGACGGCGACCTGGAACCCGCGCCGGGCCCGGATGCGCTGATAGAACGCGTGGAGCGGCCCCGGCGATCGGACCGCGGACCAGGCGGCCTCGACGAGCACGCCACGGGCCTGGGCGCGACCGGCTTTGCTGATGCGACCATGGACCGGTGCGGAGTTGCCGGACTGACGGACCTTCGGGTTCAGCCCGAAGTAGGCGACGAGCTTGTCCGGCGACGAGAA
>JANPGL010000720.1:0-6341 GCA_031423915.1 Actinomycetes bacterium
CCGCGCCGCCGCCGCCGTGGCCTACTGCAACGAGGTGCCGGTGTGGCTCGCCGCCGGCGTCGGACGGCTCCTGCCGGCGCCGATGTGGAGCGCGCTCGTGCGTCGAGTGACCGACGTCGGCGAGCCGTGGGACGCCGACGACGAGATCGTTCCGCTGGCGCTCGTGTCGCAGATGATCGGCACCGCGGGCCTCGAAGACGTCGGCCGGGCGCTGGCGCGGACCGACTGCCCGGTGACGCCCGAGCTGTTCGTCACCACGGCGTTCTGACGGGCGGTGGCGCGTCAGCGGCGCGCCTAAGGTCCCGCCATGGGATCGAAGCGTTCGAGCATCGCCATGACACCTGAGGAGGTCGACGCCTACCTGGCGGAGCCTCGGACGATGAACGTCGCCACGATCGGTCCGTCGGGTCACCCTCACCTGGTGGCCATGTGGTTCGGCTTCGTCGACGGCAAGCCTGCGTTCTGGACGTTCGCCCGCGCGCAGAAGGTCGTGAACCTGCAGCGGGACCCGAAGATCTCCGCGCTCGTCGAGTCGGGCACGGTGTACGCCGAGCTGCGCGGGGTGGAGCTGGTCGGCACGGCCCGCATCGTCGTCGACGTCGAGACGGTGCTGGCCATCGGCCGCTCGGTGGCCGAGCGGCACACGGGCCCCGCCGCGGTGAGCGACGCCGCGCTGCCGTTCCTCGAGGCGCAGGCGCGCAAGCGGGTGGGCGTGATCATCGACGTGGAGCGCGTGGTCAGCTGGGACCACACGAAGCTGGGAGGGACCTACTGATGGCCGACGAGCCGAGCATCTCGATCGCCCCGAACGGGCCCTACCTCGTGAGCGGCGCGCCTTTGGTGGTCCGCACGCCCGTGCACACCGCGGCGGGCGAGCCCATCGCGTGGGAGAAGGGCGCCACCCTCGAGACCAAGGATCGCTTCGCGCTCTGCCGGTGCGGGGCGTCGGATCGCAAGCCGTTCTGCGACGGCACCCACGCCCGCGTCGGTTTCGACGGCACCGAGACGGCCGCGGGCACGTACGAAGAGCGCTCGCAGCCCATGGAGGGCCCTGGCATCACCGTGCGCGACGACCGCAGCATCTGCGTGCACGCCGGGTTCTGCGGCACCGCGGCCACGAACGTGTGGAAGATGGTGGGCGGCAGCGCGGCCACCGATACCCGCTCGCAGATGCTCGCCATGATCGAGCGCTGCCCGTCAGGTGCGCTGACCTACCGATTCGACGGTGCGACGGGCGACAACGAGCCCGACCTCCCGGTCCAGGTGGCGATCGTGCCCGACGGCCCGCTGGTGGTCACCGGCGGCGTGGCGGTGACGCGGGCCGACGGTCACCCGCTCGAGAGCCGCAACCGCGTGACGCTGTGCCGCTGTGGCCAGTCGAAGAACAAGCCCCTGTGCGACGGCACCCACAAAGAGGTCGGGTTCACGCACACGCCGTGACGGCGTTCGAGTTGACCCCGCAGGAGCGTTTCCTCACGGGCGTACGGCTCGTCGACGGCTGCGTGGTGCTCCGCGCGAGCTGGTCCCGTCGGCTCGGTCCGTGCGTGTCCGGGGCTCTTGGCGCGTTCTTCCTCGCAGGGGGCATCAGCGACGACTCGATCCTCGGCATCCTGGCCGGCGTCGCCATCGAGGTCCTTGTCGCATGGTTGTTCGTCGTGCGTTGGAGAGGATTGGTGCGCGCAACGCCACAGCACGTCCTGGTGCGTGGCATTGCACGGTCGAGGGTCCTCCCGTGGGCGGATGTGGTGGCCGTCCGTTGTGCAGAAGTGGCACCCGACGTGCAGCTCGCCCGCCACGGCCGATGGTGGCGGGAAGGAAAGGGGGACCTGGTCTTGTGCGTCGACACCGCGGACGGACATTCGGTCACCGCCCCGGCGATCTCCAGTGCGGGAGGCTTCGGCGTCGGGATCCGAACGGCGGCAGAGACGAAGGCGGCGCTCGTCGAGCGCTATGGCGTCACCGTCGCGGGATGGCGCCCGCGCGGCTGACAACCGTCAGAACAGGGCGCGGACGGCGACCGTACCGAACAGCGCGGCGGCGAAGACGGCGTCGACCAGGAGACCGACGGCGAGCAACCGGTGCCACCGCCGCACGATGCGGGGCTTGGTGGCGCCTTCGGCGAGGTCGGCCGAACGGAACTGCAGGGGGACGTAGCTCATCGCGATTCAGCCCTTCACGAGTCTGGGGCGCTCGGGCCCGGCGAGGAGGAGCGACCAGACCTCGGCGGAGGTCAGGTCCTCGGACCCGGCCTTGAGCACGGTGCCGGGGGCGAACGAGCGGGCGGCGTACTCGACGAGCGCGGCCTTGGCGGGCGCCGACAGCTCGCGGCGGGTGGTGGCCGCCCGGCGGGCAGCCACGGCGACGCCGCCGTGGCTGATTGCGCCGATGTGGCGGATCCGGCGTTGCTGGCGTTCGGTCACCGTCGTCGTCATGACGTCGATCCTGAACCCGGAGCAGACGGACGTGAACGCCCCGCGTGACGACTTGCCGGGATGCAGACGAGCGGGCGACGAACTGCGCGCGCTGCGTGAGGTGGCGGGCGCAGGCCGCCAAAGGGTCAGGGTCGAGCGCCGTCCGAGCGGGGCGGTGACCACGGCAGCGCGTGCTCGGGCGGCCAGGCCACGTCGTCGACGCCGTTCTCGCCCCGCTGGACCCGGGCCACCACGTCGAACGCCCGCCGGTAGTCGCGCCGGGCCACCAGCAGACGGGCCATCGGCCGCAGGTACTGCGGGTTGGCCTGGGCCGACGCCTCGTGGACGGCTTGTGACGCGATGCCCTCGCCGCTCAGCGCCGTGCGCAGCATCTCGGACTGCCAGAGATCGACGAGGCCGACCTCGACGATGGCCTCGGGGTCGCCAACGATCTCGTCCCCGCCGAGGCGTCGCACCAGCCAGGTCCGCAATCCCATTGCCGGCCAGCGTACGCGGCGGGCCGGGTCGACCACGGACGCTACGGTCCCCGACATGGGAGAGACGATCACGTTCCGATCCAACGGTTCCACCGCCGAGGGCTACCTTGCCGTCCCCGCCGGGGGTGGTGGGCCCGGGGTGCTCGTCCTGCAGGAGTGGTGGGGCCTCGTGCCGCACATCACCGACGTCTGTGATCGCTTCGCGGCCGAGGGGTTCGTGGCGCTGGCTCCCGACCTCTACCACGGCGAGTCGTCGACCGAGCCTGACGGGGCCGGCAAGCTGATGATGGGCCTGAACCTCGCTCGTGCCGCCAAGGACCTGTCGGGTGCGGTCGACGAGCTGTGCCAGCGCTCGGGCCGCGCCGGCATCGGCGTGGTCGGCTACTGCATGGGCGGCGGCCTGGCCCTGGTGGTGGCGGCCCAGCGACCGGACGCGGTGAAGGCCGTGGCGCCGTACTACGGGGTGATCCCGTGGCCGTCGGCGCAGCCGGACTGGTCGAAGCTGGGGGCCACGGTGGTGGGCGAGTACGCCGAGCACGACGACTTCGCGTCGCCCGCTGCGGCCGCCGCGCTCCAGGAGCAGCTGCGGGCGTTGGGCAAGGACGCCACGCTGCACGTGCATCCAGGCACACAACATGCCTTTTTCAACGACAGCCGGCCCGAGGTGTACGACGCCGCCGCTTCGGCGACGGCCTTCGCCCGGACGTTGTCCCTGTTCAGAGGGGCTCTCTGACGACTTCTTGAAAATCTCGTGGCCAACACTCAAGCCGTCGTCTGGTACTACGATATTTAATTATGGTTTATCGCAAGCCTTGGTCTTTCCGAGTGGGTGTCGTGGTCTTCGGGGCGTTGGCGTTCTTGGCCGCCACCGGTCGCAGCGTGGGGTGGGGGCAGGCCGAGGCCGGCTCGTCGACCCCCACGTCGCAACCGGTGTCGGCGTCGGCGCTGCTCCTGAGCGACGTCCGTCCCTGACGGCGACCGTCCGAGCTTCGGGCGGCGGCGCAAGTGCGCGTACCGTGCGGCCATGAGCTCCCGGTCCTTCGACGCCGTCCTGTTCGATGCCGGTGGCATCTTCGTCGTTCCTGACCCGCGGGCGACCGGTGCGGTGCTCGAAGCGGCTGGCGCACGGCCCACGCAGGCGGCCCTGGTGCGGGCCCACTACGCGGGCATGGCGGCCCAGGACGCCCAGGCCGTGGCCGACGGGGGGCGGACGCTGGAACACGGCGACTGGACGGCGTACCGCGAGGCGTACGCCCTGTCGGCGGGTGTGCCCGGGGATCAGGTGGCCGCGGCGGTGCGTGGCCTGGCCCGGGTGTTCTCGCCGTACCTGTGGTGCCACCCGCTGCACGAGTCCATCGCCGCCCTGGCCCGGCTGCACCGGGCGGGCGTGCCGATCGGCATCGTGTCGAACGCCAGCGGCCAGATCGAGGGGACGCTGGCCAACATCGGCGCCTGCCAGGTCGGCGAGCGCGGCGCCGGCGTGCCCGTGGCGTGCGTCATCGACTCGCACGTCGTGGGCGTGGCCAAGCCCGACCCGGCCATCTTCACGCCCGCGCTCGAGGCGCTCGGCCTGCCCGCCGACCGGGTGGCGTACGTGGGCGACTCGGTGGTCAACGACATCGGCGGCGCCCGGGCCGCCGGGCTGCACCCCATCCAGCTCGACCCGTACGACGATCAGGATGGTGCCGATCACGCCCGGGTCTCGTCGCTGCACGACCTACTGGTGCACTTCTCGTGACCGGTCCGGCCGTGCGCCACGCGGTGGTGGTGCTGCTCGACAGCCTCAACCGCCATCACGTCGGGGCGTACGGCGCGGCCGAGTTCGACACGCCCAACCTCGACCGCTTCGCCCGGCGTTCCGTGCGCTTCACCAATCACCAGACGGGCTTTTTGCCGTGCATGCCGGCCCGCCACGACGTGCTGTGCGGCGCGCTCGACTTCCTGTGGCGGCCGTGGGGGTCGATCGAGGTGTGGGAGGACGCGCTCTCGCACCTGCTGCGGCGGGCCGGCGTCGTGTCCTACCTGGTGTCGGACCACCCCCACCTGTTCGAGACGGGCGGGGAGAACTACCACACCGAGTTCTCGGGCTGGTGGTACGAGCGCGGTGGCGAGGACGACCCGTGGCGCACCGTGGCCGACCCGTCGGCCATCGGCGTGCCCTCGCTGCCGGCCGTGCGCGCCGCGCCGATCGCCCGCCACTACGACACGTCGCGCACCTGGTTCCGAGACGAGGCCGACTTCCCCGGGCCGCGCACGATGATGGCGGCGGAACGGTGGCTCGACGAGACGGCCGGCCGTCACGACCGATCCCTGCTGTTCGTCGACGAGTTCGACCCGCACGAGCCGTTCGACACCCCTGAGCCGTGGGCATCGCGCTACGACGACAC
This sequence comes from Actinomycetes bacterium, assembly GCA_031423915.1. Taxonomy (GTDB): domain Bacteria; phylum Actinomycetota; class Acidimicrobiia; order Acidimicrobiales; family Ilumatobacteraceae; genus JANMAT01. The sequence goes on from JANPGL010000720.1 coordinate 5,296, forward strand.
CTGGGAGGGCGAGCGGCTCGTGTGGCCGCCCTACGTGCGCACGGGGCGTGGTGCCGGCGGCCGCTTCTCGCAGGAGCCGCCGGCGCCCCGCGAGGCGCGCCAGCTGCGCGCCAACTACGGCGCCAAGCTGTCGATGATCGACCACTGGTTCGGTCGGGTGCTCGACGCGCTCGACCGGCGTGGCGCGTGGGACGACACGGTCGTGATCGTGACCACCGACCACGGCCACTACCTCGGGGAGCACGGCAACTGGGGCAAGCCGGCGTCGCCCGTGTTCGGCACGCTCGGGCACATCCCGCTGCTCGTGTCGTGGCCGGGCGTGGCGCCGCGCACGTGCGACGCGCTGACCACGAGCGTCGACGTGTTCGCCACCCTGGCCGACGTGTTCGACGTGACGGCCGAGCACCGCACCCACGGCCGCTCGCTGGCCCCGCTCGTGCAGGGCACCGCGACGTCGGTGCGCGACTGGGCGCTGACGGGCGTGTGGGGACGCGAGGTCACGGTGATCGGCGACGGCCTGCGGTACTCGGCGGCGCCGGCGGGCGACAACGCGCCGCTGTCGATGTGGTCGAACCGGTGGACGACGATGCCGATCCACGCCTTCCCGCAGGTGCGCCTGCCCCGGCCCGACGGACGGGCCGTGCTGGCCCGCATGCCGGGCAGCGACGTGCCGGTGATCCGCCAGCCGTTCGTGCCGGGCGACCTGCTGCCGTTCTGGGCCGGCAGCACCTTCGAGGGCGACCACCTGTACGACGTCGACGACGACCCGGCCGAGGAACGCAACCTGGTGCCGTCGTCGCCACGCCGGTTGGCGCACGCCCGCGCCCTGTTGCGCGCCGCGCTCGACGAGGTGGAGGCGCCCGACGACCAGTACGTCCGCCTGGGCCTGTCCTGAGCCGAGCCGTGGCCTTCTCTGGTCGCGGGCGGGCCGACTCGGCTACGGCCGCAGCAGCACCCGGCCGAAAGCCTTGCGGCTCTCGATGTGGCGGTGGGCCGCGGCGGCCTCGGCCAACGGGAAGATCGTGTCGATCACGACATGCAGCTCG
>JANPGL010000721.1:0-6798 GCA_031423915.1 Actinomycetes bacterium
GGTCGCGGGTGACCACGCCGCCCCGGCCCGGGTCCCTGGAGCGAACGTACCCCGGCGTTGCCGGGTCCCTTCGTACGGCACGAGCCGAGGTGGCGAGGTGGGCGAAGGACGCCGGCGTCGACGGTCTCGACGGTGAGACGGTGTCGCTCGTGGTGAGCGAGCTGGCGGCCCAAGCCGTTCAAGCGGCACCAGGGCACCCGTTCGACGTCGTCGTGTACGCGGACGCCACTCATGTGGTGGTCGAAGTCCTCCGCGCCTGGGCGGGCGGTGGGCCAGCGCCTTCGTCGGCGCGGTCGTTCGATGCAGTGGCGAGACAGGAGCAGAGCCTCTCCGTCGTCGGGGCGCTCGCCGACGAGGTCGAGACCATCGAGCAGGACAACGGGGTGGTCACCACTGCTCGGGTCGTCCTCGGACGTGGGTGACAGACCCGGACGCGTTACGCAGGCGATTCGTTGTCGGGTGGTCGTTGACCGATCGACATCGCTGTCGCCCAGAACGGCCGCTTGCTCTACTCCCAGCAGGGTGGTGCCCACGAGCGGCCGCCAGGCAACGTCACGGTGTCGGCGAGACGGTGAGCGACCGCCGAGCGGCGGCCGAGGAGGCGGCCCAAGCCGAGCGCCGTGCGGACGACGGCACGGTTGGGCCCCGCGTTCGCGCCGTCGACGAGGTCGTTCCACAGCAGGGCCCAGGCCGGCGCGATCAGGGGTCCGAGGATGGGCGCGGTGAGGGCGCGCCCGACGAAGGCAACGCGGTGCGGCGTGGCACTCGCCGCCACGTGCACCGGGCACGCGGTGGCGGCGTACCGGCCCGGGCCGGCCGCGAGTTCGGCGTGGTAGCGCCGCGCTGCGCTCGCCGGGTCGGCCAGGATCGCGCGAGCGGCGTGGGCCGCCGAGGCCATGGCCGGCGCGATGCCCTCGCCCTGCAGCGGGTTGACGAGTCCAGCGGCGTCGCCCACCAGCAACACGCGGTCGCGTGCGGGAACGGTGCCGACCATGCCCATCTTGAGCCAGCCGCCGAGACGTGCGGGGTGCACGTCGCCGGCGAGCAGACCGTGCCGACGCAGATGACCGCAGAACGCGTCGAACCGGTCCACCGCGCGCGACGCCGCCGTGCGATCGGCGCCCAGGCCGATGCCCAGGCCGACGTTCGCCACGCCCTCCGCGCCGGGAAAGATCCAGCCGTAGCCCGGGAACCCGCGCCGCGGCTCCTCGTCCCACAACGCGATCACCGGTCGCTCCACCCGCTCGGCGGCGTAGCCGCGGTAGGCAAACCCCCACAGTACCGCGGCCCCGTCGACGAGCCCGGCGCTCCGGGCGATGCCGCTGTTGGCGCCGTCGGCGCCGATCACGAGGTCGGCATCGAGCCGCCGTCCGTCGTCGAGCGCGACGGACGAGCGATCGGCGAGCCCGGTCGCCCGGGCGGTGACCGGCTCGGCGCCGGCCTCGAGCGCCTGTTCACGAAGCCACGCGTCGAATCGGCGGCGGGGGATGGCGAGGCCGTGGTCGGGGTAGGTGCGTCCCGCTCGCGCCGGGAGCAGCACACGGCGGCCGGTGGGGCCGAGCACGATCATCTCGCCGACACGGCGGCCCGGCGGCGGCGCCAAGCCGAGCTCGCCCATCAGCGCCACGGCCCGCGGCCCCACCAGGTCGCCGCACGCCTTGTCACGGCTGAACCGGGCCTTGTCGACGAGCGCCACGCGCGCGCCACCACGGGCCAGGATCAGCGCCGCGACACTGCCGGCGGGCCCGCTGCCCACGACGACGACCTCGTGGGCAGGTTTACGCATCGGTGGCCGAGGGAACGTGCAAGCCAAGGTCCTTCCCAGCGCCGAGGAGATCCATGCACGTTGGAGGCGTTCGGCCGGCACCCACCGAGTTCGCCCGCCGGCTGTTCGCCGGGCTGCCGCCGCGCTACGACCGGCTCGCCGCCCTGCTGTCCCTCGGTCAGGACGGGCGCTGGCGACGCGAGATGGTCAGCCACGTCGCGGTCGGCCACCCGACGACCGTGCTCGACGTGGCGACAGGGCCGGCGGGGGTGGCGCTGCAGCTGGCCTCGCGTACCGCCGCCCACGTCACCGGCATCGATCTGAGCCCCGACATGCTCGGGGAGGGCCGCCGCAACGTCCGGGCGGCCGGCCTCGAACCCCGCATCGCCCTGCTCCTCGGTCAAGGGGACCGGCTGCCCTTCCCCGACGCCAGCTTCGACGCGCTGACCTTCACGTACCTGCTGCGATACGTCGCCGACCCGGCCGCCACCATCGCGGAGCTGGCACGCGTCGTTCGACCGGGGGGAACCATCGCCAACCTCGAGTTCGCGGTGCCTCCGAACCTGTTCTGGCGCTGGATGTGGCGGCTGTACACCCGGGTCGTGCTGCCTGCGGGCGGCGCCGCGCTCGGCGGGCGAGCGTGGTTCGACGTGGGCCGCTTCCTGGGTCCGAACATCGAAGACCACTACCGACGCTTCCCGGTGGTGGCTCACCTCGACGCGTGGCGCGCGGCCGGTATCACCGACGTCGTCCTCCGGCGGATGAGCGTGGGCGGGGGCCTGGTCATGTGGGGCACCCGAGCCGCCGAGCGCTGGCCCAGCCCCGACGCCGCCGGCGACGGTACGTCGACGTGACCATCCCGTCGCGCTCGTTGCCGCCTGCGTTCTACGCGGCCCGCACTCGACGTGGCACGGACCGCAGGGCACGGGCCGACTGGTGGGTGCTGCTCCATCCGCCGTACACGCTCTGGCACCTGGGGTACGTGGCCATCGGGGCCGGGGTCGCACCCCGGTTCGACGGCGGCAAGCTCGCCGCCACGCTGGTGGCGTTCTTCCTGGCGGTGGGCGTGTGCGCGCATGCGCTCGACGAGCTGCACGGCCGCCCGCTCCGAACCCGCATCCCTGCGTGGCAGCTCGTCACCGCCGCCGCGGTCGCGCTCGGCGGGGCGGTGGCGCTGGGCATCGTGGGCCTGGCCCGCGTCGGGCCCGGCCTGGCGGGCTTCATCGGCGTCGGTGTGGTCCTGACGTGCGGGTACAACCTCGAGCTGTTCGGGGGTCGGCTGCACAACGACGTGACGTTCGCACTGGCGTGGGGTGCCTTCCCGGTCCTGACCGCGTACTACGCGCAGGCCCGAACCCTGGGCTGGCCCGCGCTGCTGGCGGCGGGCGCGTGCTACCTGTTGTCGAACACGCAGCGCTGCCTGAGCACCCCGGCACGCGAGCTTCGTCGTCGGGTGTCGTCGCTGGACGGCGAGGTCGTGTACGAAGACGGGCGCCGCCGTCCGTTGACGATCGAGTCGCTGCTGGCGCCGCTCGAGGCGGCGCTGCGGGCGACGACGTGGGCGGTGGTCACCCTGGCGGCCGCGCTCGTCGTGTTCCGGCTTCGAGCCCGGTGATCCGCTGCGATTCGGCTGAGCACGCGGCGGTCGCCGGTCGGACGCCTGCCGGTTTGGCGGTCCCCGTGCCTGCCGGCCGGCGTTTTGGTGCGCTGGGAGTGGGTACGCGTGCCACACGCCAGACCTGAGTCGGCGCGTCGGGCGTTCGTGACCGACGCGCGCTGGTCGGGTGAGGCCTCCATCCGAAACGAGTCGCCATGCCCGATCCCATCGCATCCCATCCGAACGTGACCGACGATGGTCCTGTCCCGAGTGCACCGGGCGACAACACGACGCTGTCGGCCATCCTCGAGCAGTACGCGCAGGCCGGGTTCTCCAGCTCGTGGGAGATCACCGACGGAGGTGACCTCACATGCAGCACCTGCGGCGGGACCTCGTCCCCCGAGTCCTTGTCGCTTCACAGCGTCCGACGGTTGGAGGGCGCATCGGATCCCGACGACATGGCCGCGGTGCTGGCGATCACGTGCGTGCGATGCGGCGCTCGCGGCACCGCGGTGATCATGTACGGCCCGATGAGTTCGGCGGCCGACGCCGACCTCCTGCCCCGCCTGCGCGACGAGCGAAGCGACGACGTCATCTCGCCGCACGGGCCCCCAGGAGACACGGTCGACGACATGCTGGCGACCTCGCCTCCGGAGGTCGGGGAGGCAGCGCCCGACTTCGCCGCGTTCGCGTCGACGGGCGCCGTCCTGACGCTCGACACCTTTCTGCACAAGGTTCCCGTCGTCCTGATGTTCAGTGGGGAGCCCGGCGCCAACGAGGATCTCGTCGCTTCGGTCGATCGGGACCTCGCCTGGTTCGGCGCCCGCCGGGTGCAGGTGCTCGTGGCGGCCCAAGCCGAAGCCGCCGCGCTGGAGGCTCCGCGGACGGACGGGCGGCGCATCGTGCCCGTCCTCGCCGACCCGAACGGCGACCTGGCGGCCCGGTACATCGAGGTCGACGATGGATTTCCGGCCACGGTGGTGATCGGTCTCGACGGATCTGTCGTGGCCCACCTTCATGACCGATCGGCGTCCGACCACCTCGATCGGGTGAAGCAGGTGGTGGACGAGTTGGTGTCAGGCGTCGGCAACGCGGCCGGCGCGTGAAGGCGTCCGCGACCAGGTAGATCCGCTGGGTCGTCCGGTGATGGTGCGACGGCAGGAACCCGGCGACCTGCGTCGCCACCCGGTGCGCTGACGATGGACCCACGGTCGTCGGTCATCCGGCCGCGACGGTCGACGGTCGGTTCGTCCAGCCCCGCGTGTCCGCGTCACGCTGGTTCGTTGGGTTCGGCCACCGGGCCGGTGGGGTTGGCCACGCCTGTGCCCGGCGCGTCGGGATCGGACGGGAGGCGCTCCGGAGGCACCGGTCCCGCGGGGACCGGCTGGGCGGGGCCGGCATCGCCCGAGTACGCCAGCTGGTCCTCGGCGCCGGCATCCCCGGGACTTCCGGTCGGCAGGCGGTCGGTGGAACGGGAGCCGTGGTGGGTCCCGGTGACGGCCATGCGCGCCAGTCGTCCGGGCACCGAAGCACGGTCCCCGAGCCATGCCAGGGCCACGATGGCTGCGGCCGTGACCATGATGACGAGAAGAAGGGTCAGCGAGTTCATGCGATCTGCGTACCCGCTCGGGCTGCATCCAAGCGTCGGATCGGCTCCTCCGGTCGCGCCGCCTCGGCGAGGTTGCGCCACGCCGAACGCACGAGGGTGTGCGTCACGTGGACGGTGGCGTGCGGTCCCCGACGAATGCTGACCTCCTGAACGACCCGGACGTCGAGTTCGTCGTCATCGCGTCGCCGTCGATGACGAGGAGCGTCGGGGAGCGCGGCGGCCGAGAGCGGCTCCGGTGTGGGGTTCGCCGAGGGATCGTGCGTGCTCGACTGCACCGGTGACGACGGTGCTCGAACGCGACGGCGCGGTCGTTAAGGTGCCTGGCGCGGGGCGGGTGAGCGAGCGCACACATCGGAGGCATCGTGGCCACGTCGGGCAACCGGATCGTCGTGTTCCTGCAGGAGAACAAGACCGTCGACTTCGCGTGCCGGTCCCTCGCGGCGTGGGGTGCCGACGTGGCGCAGCTGGCGACGGTGCTGACCGCGGCGCCCGACTACGACCAGCCCCACGACCGGAGCGCGTGGGTCCACTTCCGCACGGGCGACTATCCCGCGGTGCGCACCCAGCTCGACAACGACGCGCTCCTGCCCTTCTACGCGTGGCTCGGCAAGACGTTCACGTTCGCCGACCACCACGTCGGGATCGGCTCGAACTCGACGTCGGGGCACCTGTTCGCCATCGGCGGGCAGACCCCCACGCTCAAGAACCCGCCGTTCGGCCCGGGCGGACCGAACTGGGACATGCCATCGATCTTCACGCACGCGCAACGCGCCGGCATCGACTGGGCGGCGTTCCCTGACCAGGACGGCTATCCGACCAAGTTCTTCACCGAGCTGATCGCGCCCGCGGCGCAGCCGCACATCCATCCCGTCGCCGCCGGCCAGCCCGATCCGTTCGTGACGATGGCGGCGAACGGCACGCTCCCGCCGCTGGTGTACGCGTGGAGCCCTACCGGCTACGACGAGCACCCACCGTTCCAAGGCTCCGATCCGGGCTACCTGAGCCGCGGCCACGACTTCATCTGGCGGCGTGTCGACGCGGTCGTGAAGGCGGGTCTGTGGGCGACCACGACGTTCATCCTCGCCTACGACGACTGGGGCGGCTACGCCGACCACGTGGTCACCCCGAACATCGAGACGGCCGTCGACGCGCTGCACCCCACGGGCTTCCAGCTCATCGGCGGCTCGCGCCTGCCCCTGTTCGTGTTCGGTGGTCGCGTCACCCAAGGCCTGCACCGCGGCTGGTCCACCCACGCCAGCCTGCCCAAGACGATCATCGACCTGCTGGGCCTCGGCCCGTTCGGCATCCCCCGGGTCGATACCGCCCCCTCGTTCGCTGGTCACGTCGCCGCCACGACGGTGCGACCCAGCCCGCCCGCGTTCGGCACCCCCATCACGCAACCCACGCCGCCGAAGCGGCGACCCAAGCCGGTGACGCCGCCGCCCTTCCCCGGCAAGCTCGACCAACCGCTGGGCCCCGTGATCCTGAACGGCGGAAAGACCCTGCCGGCCCCCAAGGACGCCATCGTTCGTAAGACGCCGCCCAAGGTCCCCAAGCAGGCTCTGCAGTGACCGAGGGCCCCCGCGCTACTCCTGGCGAGACGCCGGGTCGAGGCGTTGCGGGAGCGAGATGCCGCCCGTGAAGGCGGCGACGCCGGGGGTGCTCCGCACGATGCCGGTGGCGTCGACGGTGAGCGCCTCGGCCCGGGTGGGGTCGATGATGTCGAACGCTCGGTCGGCCCCGCGCAGGAGCACCGCCTTGGCGAGGACCTCGGCCAGCCACGCCTCGCCGGCGATGACGCTGGCGAGCTCGAGGTCGGTCGTCGAG
>JANPGL010000722.1:0-2229 GCA_031423915.1 Actinomycetes bacterium
CCAGCGCCAGCGCCAGCGCCAGCGCCCGCGCCCGCTCCGCCGCCCGACAGCACCACGACCACCACGACTGCGCCGGTGTTCGGGCCCGTCGCCGATGCCGACGCCTACGACTTCGTCTGGGCGGGTGGCACCGTGAACCTGGACGTCGGGCAGGGTGACACTGTCGGGTCGGGTGGCAGCATCAGGTTCCAGTCGTGGCGCTCCCCGACGCACGGTGACATCACCGGGGAGAAGCTGTGCGGCAGCTACCTGTGCCTCATCTACGTGCCCCACCACAACGGCACGTTCACGGACAGCTTCACCTACACGATCGTCGATCCCGTCACCGGTCTCACGTCCTCCGGGTACGTCTCGCTCACCGTGCGGTGCAACACGACGCTCGGCGCCTGCTATGCGGGGTGAGCCGCGCCGGCACCCTGCCCGGGCGCGGCGGGACACGACCCGGCGCGGTTCGGCGTGACCGATCCGATCGACGGTGCGCTGACCGAAGTGGTCCGGGACTTCGGTCGGCTCGTGGGGGCGGACCCGGACCGCCTGCGCGCACTGCTCACGGACGTGCTGGGCGAGCAGTCGCGCCCGCACCGCGGCGCGATCGACGCCGTGGTGCTCGCCGCAGAGGAGGGCGTGCCCGCGCTCGTGGAGCGGGGGGACACCGACGAGGTTGCGCTGGCGCGGGCGCGCCTCGTCGCGGGCGGACTCGCGATCTCCACCGCTGATGCGGCGATCCGCGCGTGGGGCACGGCCCTCGCAGCTCGGCCGGGGCCGGTCGAGACGCCGACCCCCCCTGCGCCGTCGCTTCCGCCCACGCCGGATGCGGAGCCCGCACCGAAGCCTCAGTCGCCACCGCCGCGCCGTCGGCTCGGAGTCGTGGCGTCGTTGGCCGCCGCGCTTGCGGTGGCCACGCTCGTGGTGGTCGCCGTGCTGCGCCCTGACCCCGAGCCGATCGCTTCCCAGCCCTCCCCCGACGTGCCGGTCGTTGCCACCACGGCGGCGCCCACAACGTCCCCCACAGGGTCCACGACCACCACCGAGACGATCGTCCTGGGCCCCCCGGGGGCCACGTTGGTCACCGCGGCCACGGTGGCCACGACCCCGCCAACCACCCCGCCGACGAGCCCGCCCACCACCCCGCCCACCACCCCGCCCGCGCCCATCGACTACGCCACCCTCGACGTGCTCGGCGCCGGCGTGACATCGGCCCGCTTCAATTCGACGCTCAACCTGCTCGAGTCGGACAATGTGTCGCTCAGCTCGTCCACACTGACACCGACGCTGACGATCGAACGTCAGGGTGGCGCGTACCTGCTCAGCATGGGCGGGTGGGTGAAGCAGGTGGTGCTGGTGCGCGAGGGGGCCGAGTTCACGGCCACCGGCACCGCCCAATCGGCGTACTTCAGCTGCACGGTCAACGGCGACAAGCGAGACAGCGAAACCGCGTACGACCTGCGGCTCAAGATTCGTACGGTGGTGCCCTCGCCCCCGGTCCGCGTCGTCACCTTCGAAGTGGCGATCGTGTTCACTGCGCCCGCGGACCGGTGCACGGCCGCGGTCGCCAGCTTCCAAGGCGTGGCGCAGCTGCGCTAGGTGTCGTGACGTGTTCGGCGTGATGCCGCGGGCACCGTACGCGGCGTTGCCGGATCTTGTGTCGGCCTGTTCCGCCGGCGCTCGCTGTGTCGAGCGTCGATTGAAGAGACGCTGAAGATGCGCCGAAGCAGCCCTCGAAAAGGCCCCAAATCCATTGACACCCCCCTTACCCTGAGGGCATCCGAGGTCCGCTGACAAGCTGGCAACGCACGGCTGCGCAGCGGACGACCCGCTGTGCAACATGGTGGGGCGCCTCTCGAATCGGGGGCCCGGGAGTCACGAGGCGGAGAGACGCGATGACCATCACCGAATCGACGACGGCGCGCTATACGGCGGTGCTCTCGGTGCCCGTGCCACCAGGGTGCCTGCCCGTCGAGACCATCCAGGTCGTTGGGGCCGACGGCGCACCTGTGCTGAGCGTCGTGGCCGTGCCATCCAACGACACGGTGGCCGCGCTGGCCGACAAGCATCGCTCGCAGCTCGTCGCGGCGTTCGCCGGCGTCGAGCTCGAAGACGCCGCCGTCGCGACGGACCGCCCGCGTGACTTGGCCCCACTCGTCGTGCACGGTCGCACGCCGACCGACCCGACCGTCGGTGCGACGCTCGTGTGCGCGGCGTACGCCGTGGCGGGGTCGTGGGCGTACG